>JBAVQS010000245.1:0-28907 GCA_049694275.1 Anaerolineae bacterium
CGGGAGCGACGGGATTCGAACCCGCGGTCTCGGCCTTGACAGGGCCGCGTGTTAGGCCAGCTACACCACGCCCCCAAACTTGCAGCGTCGAATATACCATACTCCCCTTTCGCTGTCAAATTAAATTGGGGCAATGTTCTGGAGCCGCGCGGCGTAATCGTGTGCGCCGACGAGGGCAAAGAGGCACCGGCCATTGCTCCGCGCCTGCCAGAGCTCGCCGAGCATCCGCTTTTCCTGGGCGTCGGGCGTGATCATGGCGGGGGTGTAATCGCGTTCGCCTTTGTATTCTACCGCGAGCACCCGCCCATCGTCCAGCCGCGCCACAAAATCGGGATAGAACCTGTCGGTCGCGGTCTGTAGCCAGAAGGAATAGCGCGGCTCGCGTTCGACATTCCGCACCCAGTACTGGACGTGGGGATGAGTGTCCAATAACTCGGCGCAGCGCAATTCCTCGTCGTTCATTGCCCCGATCGCGCGGTAATAGTGCCGGTTGAAATTGTACCGTCCCTCATACAACCGATTTGGCGCATAGCGGTTGGGATCAAAGCTGAAAACGCAGTCGGCGCTGACCTCGACCGCTGGCCCGCCCGCGCCGAACAGTTGCGCCTGGAATGCCTGCTTCATGGCCGCTTGCCGGTGCTGCTCCAGTTTGCGTGCGACCGCATCGCGCAGGGCCATCCGATGCTCGGACAGTTCGGCAAGCGCCATACGCCGCTCGGTCCTCAGGCGCTCGATCACGCGCATGAGAAATAGCTGCACCTGGGTCTGCGTGTTGTAGGGATGGACGATATGCCGGTCCAGCCAGACCGCGAGGTCGGCGGCGGTCCCGAGGTCGTGCGGCATGAGCAGGCGCAATTGCAGTTGCAGGTTGGGCACGAATAGCTCGGGCGCATTTTCCAGGATGATCCGGCCCCGGGCGTTGACGTCAATGTCGCGCGTATAGACTGTGTGGGTCGGGATGGTAAACTCGGCCTCGGTCAGGGTCGCATCGGCGGTTGCAAGGTCCCACGCTTCTAGGAAATGGCTCTCCTCCACGACTTGCAGCGCCCCATCCAATCGTAGGGCCAACTGGGGTACGTGGAATGTTTCGCCGCGTTCGGCGGGGGGAACGGCTGCGCCCGCCGGGGCAAAGATGGGCAGGTCGCCCATTCCTTGCAACGCGGGCTGGTTCGCGGTGATCTCGTTCCGGGCCTCGAACTGGGTAAAGCCGTTCGAAACGAGGGCGTCGGCCAGGTTCTCGGCCGTCTCGCGGAAATGGCGCGAGGTGACGAGGGCATAGGCATAGTTCAAGCCATCGTGCTGCTTGTGTTTCGCTTTGGGCATTCGCAGCACGCGCCCCAATATCTGCTCGACCGCGGTGCTCGATCCCATTTCGGCGACCGAGCACAACACATAGGCAAAGGGGCAGTCCCAGCCCTCACGGAGCGCCTGCATGGTGATGATAAAGCGGATGGGGCAGCTTTCGTCAGACAAGCGCTTGTGGTTGGCTTCTTCCCACTGTTTGACCTCACGGATTTCGCCGGTCTCGATGGCGATCTGTTCGGCGGGGATGTGCAGGTCCAGGAGCCCCTGCTTGACCACTTCAACGGTCAGCGTGTCCCGTCCCTGCCGGCGCGGCTGGGCCTGGAGGAGGGCAATCGGGCGCAGATACTCGCCGGTCGCCGTTCGTTCGGCTGTCGCCAGTTCCTCCAGCTCGCCGCGCTTGGCAACGGCGGCGACGAGGGCGTCCCGCCAATCGCCGTGCGTTTGCAGGTGGATGGGGAGCTTGATCATGTCTTCTGACTTGAGCTCATACGCAGACACATGATACAGGACGTTGCTGGCGTTCGGGTGCGGGGGCGGGGTCGGTGTGGCGGTAAATTCTAAAATGCACGCGGGGTCAAAGCGAGCGAGGGTGTCGAACGCGAGCTGGGTGCGGGCGTTGTGGGCTTCGTCGACAATCACAATCGGGCGGCGCAGCTTTAATACGTTGGCAAGGGAGGGGATCGGGGTCTCTGTCCCTGGATACTTTTCGAGCGTTGCCAACACCTCGGGGGGCGCGCCGTCGAGATGGGACATGAGCGAGCCGTTCTCCTCATAGACCTTGCGGCTGTCGGTATCCTCCACGCGTGGCGCGGCGAGGGTTGAAACGATAATCGTCGTGCTGCTGTCCAGGGTGGCCCGCGTCACGTTCAGGGCTTGAGCCAGGTCCATGACGGTCACGCGGGAATCGAGCGTCGCATCCAGGGCTTGCCGATAGGGATGCTGGCGGTCGCGCAGCGCGTTGAGGGTCTGGTCCTTGATGGTGTTGGTTGGCACGAGCCACAGCACCACGGATCGCTCTTGTTGGAGCAAATCGTGGGCGGTCGTGCTGATGGCATAGCAGGCGAGCAGGGTTTTGCCGCCGCCCGTTGGAATCCGCAAGCAGACATAGGGCAGAGCGCGCAATTGGGCGATCGGGTTATAGTTGACGCCCCGCTCATAGAGGTCACGCGTGACGCGATAAAAGGCGGTGTCCGCATCGTGCGTTTGGCTGACAAGCTGGAAATACCGGCTGAGGGTATCCAGGGCGCGCTGCTGATGGTTCTTGAGTGTGAGCATCAGTTCACCTTGATGGCGTAGGGAATCTGCTTGAAAACGATCTCGGCCTGCTGCAACCGCAGCGGGGAGAGGCGGCACTCGTCGGCATAGACCACTTTCGGCCCGTTGTGCTCGGGGAGTGTCCGCAGGCTGGCGTTGTTCAGCACGCCCCCGCCGTTCTCCCGGTCCCACAGCAGATAATAGGCGGTTCCATTACAGACACCCAGGAGCGGGGTGCGACCGTTGGTCCGCCGGGTCAGCGGCTCGCCGGTCTCGGTGAAATAGATGTGATGGGCCAGGGCGTTGAACGTCACGCCGGTCCGTAGCTGCCCGTGTTCGTCAAAGAGCGGCTCTCCGAGCGTGCAATAGCGCAGGGTCCCGCCGAGACCTGTGGTATCGCCGTACCCGCCAATCGCACGGCGCAACCGTTCAGCCGTAATATGGCGGGCAATACTCTCCTCCATCTCGACGAGGATAAAGCGACGTGTCCCGCCGTCCTCCTTGTTTTGTTGGAGAACGGCATGTCCTGTCGTCCCACTGCCCGCAAAAGAATCGAGGACAATTGAATCGCCATCTGTAGCGATTTGCAGGATTCGTTGAATTAGACGAGTGGGTTTGGGCGTGATGAACAAATCCTGTGAGGCGCCTGCCTCCATGATTCGACTGAGTTCTTGCTTGGCGTGCCGGGTGCTTCCGACATCCTTCCACATCCAGAGAGTCTGAGGCACTACTCCTATTTGCACCTCTGTTAAGAAACGCTTGATACCGGGCCGGTTATTTCCTGATTTGCCCCACCAAATCCGCCCATCTCGTTCCAGCTCGTCGAATCGCTCCTTACTTACTCGCCAATAGCTACCTGCAGGAGGTCCTTCGATTGTTCGGCCTTTTGATGTAGTAATCGGATAGCGCCCCTGGGCATAAAAGTTCCGGGCGGCAAGATCACTCAACAGCCAGGGGCCGCGAGGATCGTTGTCGGGATTCTTGTACCGCGCAACCATTGCTTCTGTTCGCGGCAGTTTGTTCGGTCGCCAGATTGCTGAGTTTTTGGCATAAATCAGAATATAGTCATGATCCTCACTCAGGTGAACCGCTGTGTTCTTTGGGCTATCCATCTTTTGCCAGATAACATTCGCAACAAAGTTACGCGCTCCGAAGATTTCATCGGCAATGAGCCGAAGGTGCGCGATCTCATTGTCGTCGATGCTAATGAAAACGGCGCCGTCCTCCCGCAACAGTTGGCGCAATAGGAGCAATCTCGGATACATCATGCACAACCATTTGTCATGCCGTGATAAATCCTCCGCTTCGCTCCCAACGGTTGCCCCCAACCACCTAACAATCTCGGGTGCATTTGAATTGTCGTTGTACGCCCACTTTTCGTTGCCGGTGTTGTACGGCGGGTCGATATAACAGCACTTGACCTTGCCCCCATAATAGGGCAAGAGCGCCTTGAGCGCCTGAAGATTGTCGCCCTCGATCAACAGGTTGCCCTCACCCACCCCGCCAACGGATTCGTCGTTATCGCACCGAATCAGCCGGTATGGCACCTGGGTGTGGTGATTCACCACCGCCGCTTTACCAATCCAATCGAGAGAGGGCATTCCTTTGCTCCTGGTCCTGTTCGGCGCGGGGCCGAGTCTTGCCCACGCCGTCCCCATTATACCCTTTTGCGGGAGAAAAGCGGAACTGTAGTGGGCACATGCCGGGTGTTGCTGTTTGTCTCACTCGCGTACAACAAAAAGCCCGCCCCGGCACATGTCCAAGGCGGGCTGCATATCGCATTGCTCATAACTTGGGTTCCAAATCGGCTAGCATCTCCGCAACTTGTTCCTGCAACCGAGGCAGGTCCTCTCGGACGGTTTTCCAGACTACTTCCGCATCGACGCCAAAATAATCGTGAATGATCTTATTCCTCATCCCAGTTACCCGACTCCAGGGAATCTGCGGATACTTGTCCCGTAGCGAAGCAGGAATGTGGCTCGCCGCTTCTCCGACAACCTCCAAGGCCCGTACTACGGCAAAGGTCTTTTCCTCATCCTCCTGAAAGGCGGCAAAATCAATTCCCTGTATGAACTGCATTGCCTTGTTCGAGTATTCGACGATGTCATGCAGATAATCCGCATAAACGCGTTGGCGCTTCATACCGATTCGACCTCCTGCAGAATGCGTTCGCCGATCGCCGGCTTGAGCGCTGATTTCATCACGAGGTCCACTTTGATGCCGAGTAACGCACTCAGGCGCTCTTCGAGCTCGATAAACTTGAAAAATGAGGGGGCTTGCTCGAACTCTACCAGCACATCGAGATCGCTGCGCTTGTTCGCTTGGCCGCGAACGTAGGAACCAAACAGGCCGAGAGATTTGACGTGATAGCTCTCGCTCAGTTCGGGCAGATGCCGCCGCAGGGTACGCTTGAACTGCCCTACGTTGCGCTCCCTACCTGATCGCTTTAACCCGGTCGGTCCGCCGAGTTGTTTACCCTTGTTTGACTGTCTCATCCCAGATCTTCCAAGACATGGAAATTATACTCTCGGATGGGCGAAATGTGAATGGCATCGATACCCCCCTTTTGCTGTCAAATTGGCGTATTTTGTCCTATTTTGGACCGCGATGAAACCAAATTGCCACTCGCGACGTATGATAATAGACCCAGGAGCACAAAAATGGGCAGGGTGAACCACAAAGAGGATCAACCCTGCCCATTTCGTAAGATTTGGATTGTATGTTACACTAAATAACTCGCGTGGATATTGCGCTTGGGGGAGTAGCGTGTGGCTGAGGAATTGATGGAACAGGCTCTCATTTTAAACGAGTTGGAAGGAACGGGAACCCAGACCCGGGAAGCGGATTTCGAACCCGAACCGGCCGAATTGGCGCGGCTGGAGAAGGACATTTATTCAAGCGAACCGGAACTGGAAGATAACCTGCGGCTCTATCAGCAGGTGATGGCCCATACCCGGCTGTTGACGGCGGCGGAAGAGGTTGAGCTCGCGCGGTCGATGGAGCTGGGGCGGCGCGCCCGCGCGCGCCTGCATGGCAAACAGAACAGCTCGGCTGAGCGCAAGCGCCTGGAAAAGGCGGTGCACAACGGCGAACGGTCGCGCAAAAAGCTCATCGAATCCAACTTTCGCCTGGTCGTCTCGATTGCCAACAAGTATCGCGGCGCCAATATGGCCTTTTCGGACCTGATGCAGGAAGGCAATATTGGGCTGATCAAGGCGGCCGACAAGTTTGACTATACCCGCGGCTTTCGCTTTTCCACGTACGCCACCTGGTGGATTCGCCAGGCGATCACGCGCGCGATTGCCGACCAGGGACGCACGATTCGCCTCCCGGTGCATTTGTGGGAAAAGGTCAATACCATGACGCGCGTCACGCAGCAGCTTGTGCAGGAATTGGGGCGCAAGCCGACCTCGGTCGAGATCGCCGAGCGCATGCAGACGCGCCCGGAAAAAATCGACCAGCTCGTCAAGATCGCGCAGCAGCCGGCGTCGCTGGAGAGCCCCATTGGCGATGAAGGGGATGCCAGCCTGGGCGATTTTATCCCGGACGAGGAGACGATGGCGCCGGCGGACAGCGTCTCCAGGCAACTGCTCAGCGAAGAGATGCAGCAGGCGCTCCACTCGCTGACGCCGCGCGAAGAGCGTATCCTCGAACTGCGCTTTGGGCTCAAGGATGGCCAGATGCACACTCTCGAAGAGGTAGGCGCCAAGATGGGCTATACCCGCGAGCGCATCCGGCAGATCGAGGCGATTGCCCTGCGTAAGCTCCGCCACCCGAGCCGGAGCCGCCGGCTGCGCGCCTATCTCGAGAACTAGCAATCCCCCGACCCAACCGGGCCGGGGGATTTTTTTATTTACCGCGAGCGTTTGCGCTGCCTGGGCTTTTTCGGCTTGACGAGCAGGATGCCCCGACAGGTCGGCGCGCCGCAATGGCATGCATATTCCTGTTCGTATTCCTGTCGGTAGCGTCCCGGCCGTTCGAGCTGGTAATCATAGCTCAACTCTTCCCCCCGCGCGATATTCCGAATCGTTTCAATCCACACCCGGCCAGCCTCGATCAGGCTCTCACAATTGGGCGCGCAGGAGTGGTTGATGAACCGCGCTTCGTTTCCCCCGACCGCGGCGTCGATCACCGTCGCGTCGTCCACGATAAAGAGAAATGTATGCGCCCGGCCCATCGCGTCGTCGTCGTAGCGCCGGTCGGACTCGGCGTGCGAAATCCGCTCGCCGATATACTCGACCACCCGCGTCCCTTTCGGAATGGGGCGCAGCGCAAAGACGCCCATCCCCTGAATCGGGGACGGGCGGACCTCAATCATAGACGGCGCCAATCGCTCGGAACCGGTCATCCTTCACCCTGCGCCGGCGGCTCTGGCTGTGGCTGTGGTTGCGGCTGTGGTTGCGGCTGTGCCGGCGCCTGCGGCTTGGCCTTGGCCGGCGGTTTCGGCTCTGGTTTGGCTGCTGGCTTGGCGGCTATAATGTCCGCATGATGCGGACGGGTCTTGCCATGTGTCC
The DNA here is from genome assembly GCA_049694275.1 of Anaerolineae bacterium. Classification (GTDB taxonomy): domain Bacteria; phylum Chloroflexota; class Anaerolineae; order UBA4142; family SHND01; genus JBAVQS01. Next base: position 7,074 of record JBAVQS010000245.1, read on the forward strand.
CGCGCGAGATCTTGCCGCGCTTGGTGCGCTGATCGCCTTTACCCATAATACACTTCCTCCCTTCCGATTAAATGTGATTCGGTACATTATATGTCGAGAGTGATAAAAGGTAAACTCGCGAAAGGGGGGCGCAGATTCGCGCGCCCCAGAACGCAATCATTCTGGTCAAGCAGGCTATCCTGTGCTACACTAGACTCGTCTTGCCGGGCTTGTACAGAGTTCTTGCACCGGCAAGTCTTGAGGCGTGTGTATGAAAATCCGTAATCAGGCCTTGCTCATCGGTGGAGTAACCCTGGTCAGCGTCCTGGTAGTGCTGTTTATCATCGCGCTGGTGATTCTGGGGGATGGGGCCGTTCGGGAAGAGGACCGAACGGTCAAACAGGATCTGGCGCGTACGGTTGGCCTGCTGCGCTATCAGCTTGGCGACCTGGATCGTACGGTCTCGGATTGGTCGTCGTGGGATGATACGTACGCATTCGTCGACGATGGCAATCCACAATTCGTCGCGTCGAATGTGACCAATGCTACTTTTACCAATCTGCGCTTGAATGTCCTCCTCTTTGTGAAACCCTCCGGCCAGGTGGTGCTGGCCCAGGCGTTTGACCTGCAAAATTCCAATCTGGTTCCGGCGCCTCCCGACCTTCTAGCGCAAATCGACGGGACGAGCCCCCTCGTCCATTTTACCGCTACGACGGACAAAACGATGGGTGTGGTGATGCTCGCCGATGGGCCAATGCTCGTCGCCTCCCGACCTATTCTAAACAGTCATGAGCAGGGCCCCCTTCGTGGCGCGGTGATCTTTGGGCGTTACCTGGACAAGGGCCGGGTCGCCGACCTCCAGCAGCTCATCCAATTGCCGGTGCATGTTTATCGTTACGACGATGCGACCCTCCCAGCGCCGGTTAGCTCTTTTTCCACCAGCACGGATGCGGCGCCGGTTTTTTGGCAGCACATCGACGAGGATACTTTCAGGGGGTACACACTCGTTCGCGACATCTATAACCGGCCCGCGCTCGTCTTTTCGCTGGATGAGGTGCGCACAGACTATCGCCAGGCGCGCTCGGCCCTCGCCTATTTGTTGATCGCCTTGTTGATTGTTGGCCTGGCGCTCGGCGGCGCCGGGTGGTTTATTATAAGTCGCCTGATTCTCGCGCGCGTGGACGATCTGGGCAAGCAGATGCGCCGCGTGGGCTCGGAGGAGGGGCTGGCCGCGCGGGTCAGCCTCCACGGCCGGGATGAGTTGACCGGCCTGGCGGACAGCATTAACGAGATGCTGGCGGTGCGCGAGCGAATCCACCGGCAGCAACTGGAGGGCGAGCTGCGGTATCGCGCCGTCGTCGAACAGGCATCGGACGGGATTCTGCTCGTCGACGCGCAAACCAAACAGATCCTGGAGACGAACGCGGCCTATCAAAAATTGGTTGGGTACACGGACCAGGAGCTCAAGCGCATGACGCTGTATCAGGTCATCGCGCAAGAGCCGGAGAGCGTCGATCGTGCGATTGCCGCGACCTTGAGCGGCCAACAGGGTTCGTTTGGAGAGCATTTGCAGCAGCGGCGCAGCGGCCTGCCGGTGAGCGTCGAGGCGAGCCTGACGCAATTGGCGTATGGCGGAGACCGGGTCCTCTGTATGGTCGTGCGCGATATTACCGAGCGCCGATGGGTGCGCGAGGCGCTGCAGCGGAATGAAGAGTACTATCATTCACTGCTCGATAATTCGCTCGACCCCATCGGGATTCTGAACGCCGACGGCATCATCTATTACATCAGCCCCGCCGTCGAGCGGGTGGTCGGCGGCAGAGTCGAGGAGCTAATCGGAACAAGCGTTTTTGATTATCTTCATCCGGATGACCTGGCGCAGGCCCGGCAGCTCTTTGAGGAGGGCATCAAGGTCCCCGGCCAGACCGCACAGATCGAGCTGCGCGTGTTGGACGCGGATGGTTCTTGGCGAATCGTCGAGGCGGTAGCCAAAAACCTCATCGATAATCCGGCGGTGGTCGGCGTCGTTTTCAATTTTCGCGATATGACCGGGCGACGGCAGATCGAAGAGGCGCTGCGCGAGAGTGAGCTCCGCTATCGCACGCTGGTCGAAGCGTCCACCGACGCCATCTTTCTAGAGACAATGGAAGGGCGCATCGTCGATTGTAACGCTGCGGCTTGCGAGGTGTACGGCTATTCCAAGGAGGAACTGCTCACGCTCTCCGTGCCGGCGCTGGTGTTATCGGCGGCGGAGCTATTGCCCGATTTGGTCGCCCAATTAAAAACCTCCGGCGGTTTTTTCGTGGAAGCGTTGAACCGCAAAAAGGATGGGAGCCTTTTTCCCTGCGAGGTCAGTGCGCGGGTAGTCGAAATCGAGGGCGCACAGATGGTGATTGCCTATTGCCGGGACGTGACCGAGCGCAAGCGGACCGAAAAGATGCAGGAGGCGGTCTATCGGATTGCCCAGGCTGCGGACGAGTCTGAAACGCTCGACGATTTGTACGCCGCGATTCATGGCATTGTCCAGGGGGTGATGCCGGCCAACAACTTTTATATTGCGCTGTACGACGCGGACCAGGACCTGCTCTCTTTTCCGTATTACCGCGACGAACAGGACCCGGCCCTCGCTCCCCGCACGCCGGGTAAGGGCCTGACCGAATATGTCCTCAAAACGGCGCGCTCTTTTCTCTGCACGCTCGATCAGAATTTGGAATTACAGCAGCAGGGCGAGGTGGCGGTGGTCGGCGCGCCTTCGCTCATCTGGCTGGGGGCGCCGCTGGTGATTGGCGGGCGGGCGATGGGCGTGATGGCAGTCCAGCACTATACGGACGAGCATGCGTATGGGCCGCGCGAGCAACAGATGCTTGAATACGTCTCATCGCAGGTGGCTAAAGCCATCGACCGCAAATCTCAGGCGCTGGCGCGGGCTCGCGCGGAACAGGCGCTGCGGGATAGCGAGGAGCGCTATCGCCGGCTGGTCGAGTCCTCGCCCGATGCGATTGCCGTGCACTCGGAAGGACGGTTTGTCTTTGTCAATGCCGCCAGCCTGCGGCTGATGGGCGCTACGCATCCGGACCAGCTCCTCGGGAAATCGGCTCTGGAAGTGGTCCATCCCGATTATCGCAACGTGGTCGCCAGCCGGGTGCGCCTGGCCAGTAAGGAGGGTCAAGAGTCACCCCTCATTGAGGAAAAGTTTATTCGGCTCGATGGCAGTGTGGTCGACGTCGAAGTCGTCGCCATTCCCTTTACGTATCAGGGCAAGCCCTCCGTACAGGTGGTGGTGCGGGATATTACCGCGCGCAAGCGCGCCGACGCCGCCCTGCAGGATAAGATTGCCGCCTTGCAGGCGCTGGCCGAGATTGACCGTGAGATGCTGGCGGCGACCGACGCCGGCGCAATCCTCGACCTGGTCTGTCGGCGCGCCGCAGATCTGTTTCACGTCGACCGGTCCATCATCGGGCTGTTCGAACCGGGCGATGGCTCTGCCGTGGCGGCGCACGGCCTGAGCCGGGGGGCTGAAACCCTCGACGCGTTGGTCCGCCTGGTGGGACGTGAGCCCGCGCAGGCGCTCGGCTTGCACCCGCTGCCGCAGGATGAGGCCAGCATCGAACTACAAACGCATGAACGGGTAATCTCCCTCGCCGTCGCACCCTTGCGCGCCGGTCACCGCACTCTGGGACTTGCGGCGGTGTTGGACGCACAGCCGCGCGAATGGACCGGGGATGAACTCCAATTGCTCGATTTACTGGCGCACCAGACCCTGTTGACGCTTGAAAAGGTGCGGCTCGTCTCGGAGCAACAGCACCGCGCCGACGAGTTTGCTGAATTGTATGCATTAGCGCGCGATCTGGCTGAAGAGCAGGAGATTACCGCCGTGCTCAAAACCGTCGTCGCGCACACGCATAACCTTTTTGGGGCGTACGCTGTGGCGATTGCGATGTACGACCCGGTCCGGGGCGACCTGGCGCTTGAGGCTGCGTCAGCGCGCTGGCCAATGGGCACGCGGGTCAGGATGGGCCAGGGGCTAATCGGCGAGGTCGCACAGGCGCGCCAGGCCCGCGCCATCGACGGCAAAGACGATGCGCCGGGCCCCCTCGCGCCCGATGGCGCGCGCCCGGCTGCGCAAATGGCAGCGCCGATCCAGTATGGCGGCGACCTGCTCGGCGTGATTGTCGCATCGGAGGCGGGAACGACCCGGCGCTTTACCGAGGCCGATCTGCGCCTGCTCTCACTCTTTGCCGCGCAAGCAGCAAGCGCAGTCCATAATGCCCAGTTATTCCGTGAGACGCGGGTTCGCGCCCAGCAACTGGCGCTGGTCTATGAGGCCGGCTTGGCCGTCAACCGGGTGCTCGAGCCCCGCGCCCAGTTGGAGCTCTTGTTCCAAAAAGCGATGCAGGCGCTGCACGCAGATCGCGCCGAGTTCTTTCGATACGACCGCCGTCGCAATCGCCTGTATTGTGAGTTGAGCATCGGTTATGCGCCAGAGATCGCGGAGAGAATGTCCAGCGCCTTGTCGTTTTCTTTGGACGATGATACGAACATTATTGCCCAGCCGGCGAGAACGCTCAAGCCGCTCAATGTAGCCGATCTCGCCCGGGACCCGCGCTGGCTTGCACTTGATCCCGAGACCCGGTCCGGGCTGTGGGCTCCGGTCGAGCACGAGAACCGCTTGACTGGCTTGCTCTGTGTCCTCGCCACGCGCCCGGCGGCGTTCGACGCCGACGATGAGCGTTTGCTCATGCTCTTTGCCAATCAGGCGGCGGTCGCGATGGAGACTGCGCGGCTCTTTGAAGAGACCCGCCGCCGCGCCGAGCACCTGGCGCTGCTGAACCATATTGCGAACGCGGCGAGCCAATCGCTCGATCTGGACGAGCTCTTGGAGAACATCTATCTCGAGGTCGGTCGTCTGCTGCATCCCGAAGCCTTTTTCATTGCGCTCTACGATTCTAAAGCGGACGAATTGGAATACCGCATCCGGGTCGATCAGGGGGTTCGGGATGCCACCGAACGCAAACCGCTGCGCGAGACCATACTCACGGCGCAGTTGATCACCGGCCGGCAGCCCCTCTTGATTCACGATCTAGAGGAGGAGCGTGCGCAGTACCCGCGTCCCAGTTTATGGGGCTCGATGCGTCCGGCGCGCTCGTGGTTGGGCGTGCCGATGCAGATCGGCGACGCCGTGCTGGGGGTCATTTCGCTCCAGACCTATACGCCCAATTCCTTTACGGAGGAGGATGCGCGTCTGCTCATGACGATTGCCGACCATGCGGCGCTGGCGATTGAAAAGGCGCGGCTCTCCCACGAGACGCAGCGGCGCCTCGCCGAGCTGGAAGCGGTGAATCGGATCTCGGGCGCCCTGCGGGCCGCGCAGACACGCGAGGAGATGTTGCCCCTCCTGCTCGACACTGCCCTGGCTGTGATGGAATCCACGGCCGGACAACTGGCATTGTACGACCCGACGAATCAAGAGATGCGCGTCGCCGTTGCGCGCGGCTGGTTTACCGCGATGCCGGCGGTGACTCTGCTCGATCAAGGGCTGGGGGGATTGGCTTTCCAGACTCAGCAAGTCCAGGTGGCGCGCGAGTTTCATTCCGAACCCCGTTTGCTCGAAGAGACGCGCTTGCGAACGCCGCCTGGCTGGGGCGGCGCGGTCGTGCCCATCCGCGCCGCGCACGAACCCATTGGGATTCTGCGTATCGCCGTTCCACTGCCGCGCGAGATCAAGCCGGATGAGGCGCATCTCCTGACGACGATTGCCGAGATTGGCGGGAATGCCATACACCGCGCGACTCTCTTTGAACAGACCGAGCGGCGGATTCAGCGCCTGGCCGCGCTGCAGACAATGGGCATGGCAATCAGCGCGAGCCTGGACCTGCGGATTACCCTCGACATCTTGCTGGATCAGGTGGTTTCACAACTGGGCGTCGACGCCGTGGATGTCCTCCTGTTGCATTCGCAGACGCATCTGCTCGAATACGCAGCGGGACGTGGCTTTCGCTCTCCCATGCCGCAGCGCAGCCAGCTGCGTCTGGGGGAGGGGGGGGGCGGACGCGCGGCGTTGGAACGGCGGGTGATACACATTCCTGATCTGGCGCGCGAGAGCGCCGCACTTTTGCGAACCCAGGTCCTCCCTTCTGAAGCATTCGTGTCCTATTATGGGGTGCCGTTGATGGCCAAGGGACAGGTCAAGGGGGTTCTGGAGATTTTTCATCGGAGTGAGTTTCGGGCGGACGAGGAGTGGTCCAACTTTCTCCAGGCGCTTGCCGGCGAGGCGGCCATTGCGCTGGCGGACGCGCAGCTCTTTGAGGACCTGCAGCGTTCTAACCTGGAGCTGGCGCTCGCCTATGATGCGACGATTGAAGGGTGGGCCCGCGCGCTCGAAATGCGCGAGCAAGCGCTGCGCGGGCATACTCAGCGGGTGGTCGAGATGACGCTGCGCCTCGCTCGCCGGCTGGGGATTGGCGCAGCGCAAATGATACACATCCGGCGCGGCGCACTGCTTCACGATATCGGCAAAATGGCGATCCCCGATCAGGTGTTGTTCAACACGGGTCCGCTCACGCCTGAAGAATGGACAGTAATGCATCAGCATCCCCTTTATGCCTACACGATGCTTTCGCCGATCAGCTATTTGCGTCCCGCGCTGGATATTCCGTACGCTCATCACGAGCGGTGGGATGGGCAGGGGTACCCGCGTGGGCTGCAAGCTGAGCAGATTCCGATCGCCGCGCGTATCTTTGCCGTCGTCGACGCATGGGATGCGCTCTCGTCCGAGCGACCCTATCGCGCCCCGTGGACGCGCGACCAGATTGCGGATTATCTCCAAAAGGAGACGGGACATGCGTTTGACCCGCACGTTGTGAGCGAGTTCCTGAAACTGTTGCAATCGGAGGAAGAGGGCAGGTCCGAGTCCACCGAAGGGGATTAACGGAAATCCTTGTTTTGAGGTAAAATAGCTTATTGAAAATGGAGCAGCTATGACGCCTCGCCAGAGATCTCTGATGGCAGTCGCGATGACCGTGATTGCCCTGGTGATTATTGTCTATTATACCACTTCGACGATCCTCCTCTCCGGGTTCGCCTATCTTGAGGACCAACTGCTGCGCCAGGATGTCGCGCGCGCTCAGGATGCGATTACCGCCGACCTGAGCGGCATGGACAACAGTGTGGGCGACTGGTCGAACTGGGATGACGCCTACGCTTTTGCCGAGGATGGCAACCCGGATTTCATTCGCACCAATCTCACGGATGATGCGCTGGTCCAACTGCGCATCAATCTCATTTCCTTTGTCAACGCGCAGGGCAAGCCGATCTATACCAAAGCGTTTCAACAAGAGATCAAGCAAGAGGTCGATGCGCCGGCCGGGTGGCTGGACCTGTTGACACCGGGGAGCCCGCTTCTTCGCAACCAGGCTTCCGGGGCATTGACAGGCATCGTCCTGCTGCCGCAGGGGCCTGTGCTGGTGGCCGCGCACCCGATCCTCACAAGCGCCGCCACCGGGCCCAGCCATGGGACCATCATCTTTGGGCGCTTTTTGGACAAGGCCGAGTTGGCGCGTCTTGCCACCACCACGCATCTCTCCCTGCAGGCGTATCCTGTAGAAGCTGCCAATCTTCCGGCGGATTTTGTAACAGCCCGCCCCGCGCTCGCCGACAAGGGCGCGATCGAGGTGACGCCGCTCAACGACAAGACCGTCGCGGGCTATAGCATTTTGCAGGATATCTACGATAAACCGACCGTATTCTTGCGCGTAGACGAGCCCCGTGTGATTTATACCGAGGGGCAGCGGAGCACAACCTCGCTCTTGCTGTCGCTGGTGGTGCTCGGCGTTGTGCTGGGCACAAGCGCCGAGGTGCTGCTGGACCGGCTCACCCGGTCCCAGAGCGCGCGCCAGGAGAGCGAAGAGCGCTACCGCATCCTGGCTGAAACCGCGCAGGATTTGATCTTTATCGTCGACCGCCATGGAATCGTGCTCTATGTCAACTCGTTTGGCGCGCGCCTGTTCGGACGCAAACCCGAGGAGGTGATGGGCAAACCGGCGCTGCAAGTCCTGGGGACTTATATGGGCGAGGGAGCAGCCAGGCTGCGCCAGATTTTTGAAACCCGCGCCATGGCCCACTGGGAGGAGCTCGTTCAGCTTCCGGGCGGCGAGTGCTGGCTGGATACGAGCCTGGTCCCCATCCGTGATTCGACCGGCGCGGTGACCGCCGGACTCGGGATTGCGCGCGATGTCACGAACCGCAAATTAACCGAGGATGCGTTGCGCGAAAGCGAAGAACGGTTCCGCCTGGTCGTCGAATCGGCGCGCGAGGCCATTATCTCCGGGGATGGGGAAGGCAAGATTGCGGCGTGGAACCCGGCCGCGGAAATGATGTATGGCTATCGCAAGGAAGAGGTGATCGGCAAAAAGCTGAGCATGCTCATCCCCCCCGCGTTTCGCGGCGTCATCGACGAATATATCCGTACCCCCAGCTGGAGCCGCGAGGTCATCATGGACGGCGCGACCTTTGAGATTCGGGGGCTGCGTAGCGACAACAGCGAATTCCTCACCGAATTTTCGATTACTACCCGTGATGCGATGAAGGGACGCTTTTTCACTGCGATTGTCCGTGATGTTACGCAGCGCAAGCGGACCGAAGCGGCCGAACGCGAGGAGCGCACTCTGGCCGAAGCGCTGCGTGATACGGCGGCGGCGCTGAGCGCGACCCTGAACCCGGATGAGGTGCTGGACCGCATCCTCGACAATGTAGGGCGAGTCCAGCCGCACGATACCGCGGCCGTCATGCTGATCGAGGACGGGATGGGGCGCTTTGTCCGCTGGCGCGATCCTGGTGAGCGCGGCTTTGGCGAATGGGTCTCGCAGGTAGAGCATCCGGTGTCCGAGATGGCGGGGCTCTCCAAGATGCTCTCCGCCCCGGCGCCGTTGGTTCTCGCGGATACCATGAATTATCAGGGCTGGACCGACCAATCCAATATGCCGTGGATTCGCTCGATGCTCAGCGTACCGATCCGGATCAAGGGGCAAGTGATTGGTGTGCTCAATCTCTATAGCGCCCGGCCGGGTTTCTTTACCGCCGAGCACGCCCGGCGCCTGCAGACCTTTGCCGATCAGGCCGGGCAGGCGATTGGCAACGCCAGGGCGCTGGAAGAGACCGAGCGCAACGCGCAGCAGTTGAGCCTTTTGTATGATGTGGGGTTAGCGCTCAACAGTGTGCACGACCCACAGGCGCAATTGCAGTTTTTGGTAGAGATGGCGATGAAGAGTGTGCATGCCGACCGGGCCGCCTTTTTCAAGCGGGTATCGGACGCGACTTTTCGCCTTGAGACGGGCGCGGGCTATGCCGATGAGGTCATCAAGAACCTGCGCGACCGGGTATTCGAGGCGGGGCAAGCGTCGGGGCTCGTCGGACTGGTTGCGGGAACCCGGGCGCCGCTCTATGTCGCCGATGTCACCGCCGATGGGCGCTGGATTTCGATTGACGAAGCGGTGCGGTCGGTGGTGTATGTGCCGGTCGAGCACGATCATCACCTGATGGGCATTCTCTCGGTGTCCAGCACAACGCCGAATGCTTTTCACGGGGGGTATGAGCGGCTCTTACAGCTCTTTGCCAACGAGGCGGCGATCGCGCTCGAAAATGCCGAACTCTCCCGGAGCCTGCAGGCATCGTCGGTTCACCTGGTCGATGCGTATGATGCAACCATCCAGGGCTGGTCGCGGGCGCTCGAGTTACGTGAGCGCGAGACGGAGGGGCATGCACTGCGGGTCAGCGAGATGACGGTGCGGCTGGCGCAGGCGATGGGCGTTGAAGAAGAGTCGCTGGTCCAGATCCGGCGGGGGGCGCTGCTCCACGATATTGGCATGATGGGCATCCCGGATCAGATTCTCTATAAACCGGGGCCGTTGACGGATCAAGAGACGCAGGCGCTGCGCCAGCATCCGGTGTATGCCTGTGAGATGCTCGCGTCGATTGCGTATCTGCGTCCGGCGCTGGACATTCCCTATTGTCATCACGAGCGCTGGGATGGCACAGGGTACCCGCGAGGGCTCAAGGGCGAAGAGATTCCGCTGGGCGCGCGTATCTTTGCCGTCGTCGATGTATGGGATGCGCTCCGCGCCAGCCGGACGTATCGACAGGCCTGGTCTGAAGATCAAGCGCGCGACTATGTTCGCGAGCAGCGCGGCGTTCAATTTGATCCGGCCGTCGTCGATATCTTTTTAAAGCTGATGGCGCCTGCTGGGGGCTAACCCCAAGAACTGCACAAGAAAAAAAGAGAGAGCATGTGCTCTCTCTTTTTTCTTGCGCAGCTCGGGTGCCCGACGCGCTAGACCATCGCGGCGATATCCTGAGCCGCGCGTTTGAGATCCAAAAAGACCAGACCGAGTTTGGCGTCTTTGCGGGCGAGCGCGGTCAAGACCGCATCATTGCCTGCTGACATGAGTAGCACGTAGCCGCCGCCGCCATGAATATAAACCTGGTCAAGCGATCCACGCGAAAGCTCACCCGCGATGCGCTCGCCAAGAGAAAGCATGGCGGCAGACATTGCCGAGACACGATCCTCTTCGACAGTCGCCGGCAGGTCCGAGGCGATGGTCAGGCCGTCGACGCTCACGATCGCGGAGGCTTCAATATCCGGGCTGCTGGCGCGCAATCCTCTCAGGCGCTCAGCCATCCGCTGCGTGCGCGATCTTACATCGGCCATTTTAGTCCTCCTTGTTCCGAATAGTTCATGGCTAGTGCATCGTTATTATACCAACATTTATGCCAGTAAATCAAACCGACTTTTGGGCCAATCTGGCCCTCTGTCTGAAAAAAAAAGGGGCCATCCGTTATGACGGGTGGCCCCCTTGTCGGCGCTATCTCGGTTTGTGACAGGCGGTGCAGGTGTCATCTGTCCGTCCGGCATGGTCGGCCGGCGCGGTCGGCGCACCCCCGACGCCGGTTTGATGACAGGCCAGACAGACAGTGCGTCCGGCATGGTCAGCCGGTTGGTTTGGCGGGCCGCCCGCGCTCGCCGTGGGGGTGGCGCCCGCCACGGGCGTCGATTGGGTGGCCGGACCGCTCTTGTGGCAGTTGAGACACCCCGTGTTCGGGAACTGGTAATCCTTGTGGAACTGGGGTACTTGCGGTACGCTGGCCATCCCGCTCCCATGGCAGCCCAGGCACTCGTTCCGCCCGGCCAGATCGTGCGGGATGCTGGGCGGGCCGGTGACCACCGGCGCCGGTTGCGCGGGTGAGATACTCGGTGGGTGGCAGGCGGTACAGGTCGTGTTGGCGCGCCCCTGATGATCCGCCGGATACGGCAACACCTTGCTATCGGGCCCGTGGCAGATCTGGCAGTCCGGGTTGCCATTGATCGGATGCGGGATCTTGACCGGGGTCGCTCCCGGTTGGCTCTTGGGACCCGCTGGCTGGTTGAGGAGCTTGGCCAGGGCGGGCGCGTTCAGCCCCACATACTTCCAGTTTGACCCGTGGCACGCGCTATTCGAGCAGAAAGAGGAGTTGTCCTTGCCGCCCGCGTTACGCGTATCATGGCACTGCTGGCAGGATGCATCAAATGTATTTCGGTGCTCGGCCAGCCAGGTGGTCGTTTGGTGCGAGGCCGGTTCTTGGTTCGGGGCCAGAGAGATCGCCGGCGCCGGACCGTCCGGCGTGGTGACTTCCGGCAGGCTGTGGCACACGTTGCATTCGAGCCGGATGGCTTTGCTGCCATCCGCGGTAAAGTGCTTGCCATCATGGCAACGGAAGCAGCCGGGCCAGTCCTTGTGTCCCAGGTTGTTCGGGTGGATCGTCCAATCCAACCCCTGGTCGGGATAATGAAGCGTGGGGTACAGATCCTGGAGGGCTTTGACGGCGTTCTGGACCGCCGATTTATTTTGTGCGTAATACGCGGCTTGCGAGTCCTGGTAATATTTTTCCAGGGCGCCGATGGCCTGGGTCGCTTCCTGCGGCGTCTTGTAGAGCGGCGTCAGCAGCTCGATTCCCTTTTGTTTGATGAATGGGATGTTCGGATCGATCTGCTTGTTCTGCATCGCGCTATCCAGCGCGTCCGTGGGTGAGAGAAAGTTGTGGGAGGTCCGGTTATGGCAGTCAATGCAGTCCATCTGGCGCTTGGGCAGTTTGGCAATCTCTTCCGGGGTTAGCGGTGTAGAGAGGTCTTTATAGACAGTCTTGGAGCCATCCTTGTTGGTGACTTCGATATACGGGATTTGTTGCTGCTGATTGTCGGCATAGTAAAAGACGATGGGGTTCTCGATATGCCAGTGGATGCCAAGTCCCAGCCCCTGGCGCGAGGTGCCGCCGCCAACGTGCATGACCAGGGTGGTGGTCGTGGGTGTGTTCTTTTCGTCGGTCGCATAGTGCGTCACGTTGACGATCTTGTCATTCGAGAACTTTTCGGGCCAGTGGCATTTCTCGCACGATTCGGTCGCCGGCTGCAAGTTATTGACATAGATCGGGTACTTGTAATTGCCGGTGAGATACGATACGACAAACTGCGCGTCCACGGCCTTGCGCGTGAACTCGACCCCGAACGAGGTGCGCCCGATGTGGCATTCGACGCAATTGACGCGGGCGTGCGACGAGTTCAGATATGACTCATAGTGCGGGGGCATCGTGTGACAGGTCGTCCCACAAAAAACGGGCGAGCTGGCATAATCCCACGCCCAAAAGCCTGCGCCCATCGCCAGGGCGATGATAACGACCCCGACGAGGCCAAAGGCATAAGCGCGCGGCGGAATCGCCCGCAAGCGTGCCCATAGTCTTTTAAATCGGCCCATGCATTCTCCTCCTAAGCGCAAGGATCGTGAATCCTTGCGCTTGCTCACTTTGTGATCCAGTATGTCTATTGCGGTTTATGGCAAGCCTGGCACGTGGCGTCGGTGCGGCCCGCATGATCAGCGGGAATCGCTTTGGCGCCCCCTACACCTGTTTGATGACAGGCGAGACAAATGGTGCGGCCGGCGTGATCGGCTGGTATGGCCGCCGGTCCGCCGGTGTTACCGTTACCGGCGGTTGTCGGGGTTGCACCGGCGGCGGGCGCATTGCCCGCGGGCGTGCCCGCGTTGGCTGGCTGGTGGCATGCGGCGCAGGTCGCGTCGGTGCGGCCGGCGTGATCGGCGGGAACCGTTTTGGCGCCGCTCACCCCTGTCTGGTGGCAGGCGAGACAGACCGTGCGACCGGTATGGTCCACCGGCTGGGCGGAAGGACCAGTCACAGTACCGCCACTCGGGGTTGTCGGCGTCGCGGCGGCCGTTGTCGACGTGGCGGCGACCGTCGCCGCGGCCGTTGCGGCGGTGGTTGGCGTTGCGTTTCCGGTGGTGGGCGTAGTTGCCGGGGCCGCTGCGCCGGCCGGTTTGTGGCAGTCCTTGCAGTTGACGTCGGTGCGACCCGCATGATCGGCGGGGCTCCTGGGCGCGCCCCCGATGCCGCTGTCATGACAGGCCTGGCAGACAGTGCGACCCGCGTGATCGGCGGGCAGCGCCGGGATGCCGCTGGAGGTCTGACCGCCCGTCGGGGCGCCCGCGCGCTGCGGCGTCGGGGTTTTGGTCTGCGGCGCATAGATAGTAACCACTGCGCCGGCTTGTCGGCGAATCGTCGTCACCGCGGTTGTCTCGGCCGTCACGAAAAAGAACACGGCAAAGAGCAGCGCGAGCGAAACAACTGCGGCAATCGGAAAATAGATGCGCTGGCGGCGGCGGATTTTCGCCGGGTCGGTGGTTCGACCGGGCTCGCCCTTGTCGATGAGCGCGAGCGCGAGTGGGTGCTCTTCTTCCATCTGGTGCGCCGTGAGCTTGCCGGTGAACATCGCCTTGTTAAACTCGCGGATGTGCACATTATAAAAGTGCCAGATCAGAACCGAGAGCACTGCGAGAATCGCCTCGGCGCCGTGCGCGGCCTTGGCAGCCGGAATGATCTCACCCGGCAGTACCCGCGAGGTGATGATCGGGTTCCAGAGCACAAACCCGCTCAGGGCCATGACGAGGGTGCCCCAGATGAGGGCCCAGTATTCAAATTTCTCGCCGAACGAGAAATGATCGAACTGAGGCGCTTCCTTGCGCATCCCCAGGTTGTACATGACCGAATTGACCGCGTCGAAAACGTCCTGGAGCTGTGGAAACATGGTCCAGCGGATGCGCTGAACATAGACCTTGTACAGCAGAGCGACAAAGTGATAGACCGCGCCGAGGAGGAGCACGATGGCCGCCGTGTGGTGAATCACGCGCGTGAACTCGATGCCTCCCATCCCCGCGATCATGGCTTCGGCCCATCCATCCCCGGCGAATTTTTGCGGGAGCCCGGTGATTGCCAGCACCGTGAACGAGAGGACCATCACCCAATGCTCGACGCGCTGCGGGAGGCTAAAGCGCAAATACTCTTGTGTCTTTGACATTTCTTTACTCTCCCGCCTTTTTGTGCGTCGAGCGTTGGCGCAAGCGCCGATAGATATCGAGCGAGATGTAACCGAGCAGTCCGACAAGCGTGCCCGGGATCAGGACCCAGTAGAACAGGTTGATGTAATAGACGAGCGGGTACTTGTCCGCGCTCGGGATATAGTGGCTCATCCATGCGCCGGCGAACGAGGCCGTCGTCGCATCCGGATGACACTGCTGGCAGGTTTTGGTCAGGTTGTCTTTAAAGACGGTGGCGTTCGGGTCGTCGACTTTTTTGATATCGTGAATGCCGTGGCAGTCATAGCAGACCGGCTTGTTGGTCGGCGCATCAGGGGATTGCTTTTCAAACAGTTCGACGGTGGTGCCGTGAAAATCCGCGACATAGGTGTTGAGGACGTTCGTCGAAATGTGATACTTGTCCATCAACTGCTTGTTGGTGTGGCACTTGGCGCACATCTCGGGCGATTTCAAGCGGAAGGCATTTGCCTGCGGATCGGGGATGTTGTGCACACCGTGGCAGTCGATGCAGGTCGGGGTATCGGGATTGCCGTCGTTCAGGACGGCCGAGCCGTGGACGCTTTCGGCGTACTGCTTGAAGACTTCATTGTGACACTGGGCGCAGGTCTGCGGAATGCGTGCGCGGGGCTCGTTCGGCTTGCCGACTTCGTGGGCCGTATGACAGTCGGTGCAGACGGCGGCGTTGCGGTCTCCGTTGGCCAGGGCTTTGGCATGCACGCTGTCCTGCGCCTTTTGGTAATTATCCGCATGGCAGGACTTGCACAGTTGGTTCATCTGGAGGGTCACGTCGCGCCGATCGGCAAAATCGACCTGCGGATGGGGAAAACCCTTGATGTCCGTATGGCAATCGGTGCAGCTTTTGCCTGCGTGGACCGAGCTGGCAAAATGTTGCTGGTCTACGTACAACGAAAGAGGCTCGCCATTCTTGAGGTCCTTTTTTAGGTCCGGATTGGAATGGCAGGCCAGGCATTCGGCGTTGCCGGGCGTTGGCCCTTGTGCGTGAGCGGGCGCGACCTGGACGAGCGAGAACACGAATGCGGCGCTCAGGCTGATGACCAGCGTCAAGAGTAACAGGGCAGAGCGTCGCCAGACGGGTTTTTCCGTCATAGGCGTAGGTTTCCTCCGTATTCCCCGCCGGCGGCGTCACCGGCCAGAGAAACAGAAATTCGCGCCTCGTCATGAGCGCAAGCACGGAAACCATTACGAGATTCCCGGGGTTCGACCGGATTTTACGTATTCGTGGTCAAAATTGGATTACGGGATGGTCAAAATCCGGTTGAAATAATCTAGATTTGCCAACTGGGACGAAAATAGCACACCGCCGTAACCTGATTTTGACCGTTTTTTCTTAAACTCTCAACACAAGGGTGTTCCTTGATCATCGGCGTCAGCGGTCAATACGGCCTTGCCGTGACCCGACGGCCGGCTCGATCCTGCCAGAGAAGGCGGGCGAGTGGATTGGGGCGATACCCTGCCTCGTGCGTCTAATGAATGGATGCACCCGACTTGTGCGCGAGCCGACGGTCAAGCCCGTTGCGCGTACGAGTCCCCGTAACGTAAGGCGGAATGGGTTGTGGGCGCGCACGCGTGACCATAACCCGGCGTGGTTTGCCACGGCGCGCTGCTGCGCTGTAGAAAATCCAGAGCCGCAAGAGGAGGTGATGGGATTACATCTGCGGCCTTGACCCAAACTCTTACATCCTCACGGAGGTAAACCACAATGTCCCGAAGCACAATTCAGGCAATGGTATTTGTCCTGCTGGTTATCGCGGTTTTTGCCGTTGCTTGCGCTAATCCGACGCCGCAAATCGTCCCGCAGACGGTCGTCGTCGAAAAACCCGTGACGGTCGTCGTCCCCCAGACGGTCGTCGTCCCCCAGACGGTTGCGGCCCCGACCGCCGCTCCTGCCGCCACCGCGGTTCCGGCTGCTGCCAAGCCCCAGCCCCCGACGGCTGTGCTCAAGCTCGTCGCCGTACCCGGGAATGCAGCCAATCTGAATGCGATCACCACGACGATCAAGTACATGACTGATACAGTGGTCGGCCAAAAGACGGGCACGATCGCCATCTATACGAGCGGCCTGACTAACACGCCGATCAACGTGCCGGTCCACCTCAGCGTCTCTGCCGCGAATGCCGCGGACAAGGTCACCAAGTTCGCCTGGGTCTTGAGCGGACCGAAGGGGACCAAAGCCGCAATCAAGGACCCCGCGGCGGCCGCGACCGAGTTTACGCCCGACCTGGTCGGCATCTACAAGGTTGACGCCACTATCACCACCGATGGCGGCGCCAGCACCGATTCGGTCCAGATTCATGCCGGCACCTTTATCGGCGAAACGGCCGCCAAGTGTGAGACCTGCCACGCCGACAAGGTCGCAGAATGGGCCAAAACGGGCCACGCGATCATCTTTAGCGATAACGTCGACAACAAACGCACTCCCAACGTGCCGACTCACTATTCCGAAACCTGCATTCGCTGCCACACCACCGGTTACTATCCCGCTCCGTTTGGCGGATCGGGTGGGTTTGCCGATGTGCAGGCCAAGCTGAGCTGGACGTTGCCCACCTGGAAACAGATCAATGCCGGCGGTAACTTTGCCAAGATGCCGGCTGAGATCAAGAATTTCGCCAACATCCAGTGCGAATCCTGCCACGGTCCGGCCAAAGAGCACGTGACCAATGGCGAAAATGTGATGGTCGCCACCCAGGATGAAGGCGTCTGCAACCAGTGCCACAACGGCGGCGGCAATCATCTCAAGGGGACCGACCTCCAGAGCTCCAAGCACTCGAATGCGACTGCGGCGGCCTGGACGGTTCCCACCGGCCCCAACGAACAGGCGTGTGTTCGTTGCCATTCCGGCAACGGCTATGTCTCGTTCCTCAAGAATCCCGACAACCAGGCGGCGTGGGATAACACCCCGCACACCGTGGTTTGCGCGACCTGCCACGACCCGCACAGCGAAAAGAACATGTTCCAACTGCGCATCGTGAGCAAGCCCATTGCGCTGCCGTACCAGGTCACCAAGGACGTCGGTCTCTCGGCGACCTGTTTTGAGTGCCATAACAATCGGAGCGACCCGGCCAATGCAATCAAGAGCTCGTTCCCGCACTATTCCTCGGTCGGCGAGTTCCTGAGCGACACGGGCGGTGTGGACTATGGCAAGACCATCCCGAACTCGCCGCACAGCATGCTGGTCGGCGTTGCGCCGATCCCGAATGCCGCCTATGCGACGGACCCGACGACGAACCAGTTCCTGTTCAGCAAGATCGGCGACGCCAAAGGGAATATCCCCGGCCCGTGCGTCGTCTGTCACATGTGGCCGACGATTCAGGATGCCAAGGACCCGAACTATCACAAGGTCGGTTCCCACTCGTTCAACACCGTCAGCCCGGATGGCACGTTCGACTATACCGCGGCCTGCAAGCAGTGCCATGGCGACAAGAAGGATTTCAACTTTACCGCCAAGGCCGACTATGATGGCAACGGCAAGGTCGAAGGCGTCCAGGATGAGGTCAAGGGCCTCCTGAGCGTTCTCTGGAAAGCCCTCGAAGCCAAGGGTGTCAAAAAGATTGATACCGGCTATCCGTATGCAACGCTCCCGAAGGATGCCAGCGGCAACGTCGACGACAAAATCGACAACGCTTTCTACAACTATCGCGTCGTCTATGGCGTGATGTGGGGCGCGGAAGGCCCGGGCAACCAGGGCGCGGCCCAATCCGTTCACAACTTTCAGCGCGCGGTCTCGCTCTTGCAGCTCTCGTACAAGGACCTGACCGGCACGGATGTTCCGAACGCCACCATCCTCGTCAAGTAAGCCTCTTTGATCCGATACAAAAAATGCTGCGCGTCGCCAGGTGCGCAGCATTTTTTTGTATGGGCATTGACGCTGGTTTCTCTCTATGCTACAATTTGGTCCCGCGCGGGCCACTAGCCGGGGCGCGCGCGGTTCTTGATTTCCAGGTTGTTCATCATTCCAAGGAGGTTTGTGCAATGAAGCGTGGGTTGTTCATGCTGCTCGCCGCAGCGCTCTTTATCGTTCTCTTCGCCGCGCCGGCGATGCCGGTCCAGGCGGCGGATTCGGCCTATTGTGTGACCACCCCCGGCAGCGGGCCGGTGGGTACGGTTTTCGAAATCGACTGTCACGGTTTTTCTCCCAACACCTGGCTCTATCCCTATGTCGTCGAGCCAAGCGGCGCGACAGGGAGCGGCGAATGTTATAACGTTCTTTCGGCCAAGACCGACTCGACTGGATCCGCCGTGTTTCAGTTTGACAGTTGGCCCCGCTTTGGGGAGTTTCAGACGTGTGGGGGCTTTCTCCTTGCGCCACAGATAGGGGGGGCAGGGTTCCCCAGGTCGCTGGGAACCTGGACCGTCGTGGTGGAACAGCTTGGCCTGGCCGGGTCCAAGGTCCATTCCGTCGCCAATAAATTCAATGTGACCGGGATTCCCTCCTCGGTCAATGGCGCGGCGCTTCTTACCTCCGACCAGAGCACCGTGTACAAGCGGGAATGGTTCAATCTCATGGGCAGCGGTTTCCTTCCGAACGAATGGGTCACCGTATGGTTCGATTTTCCCAATGGGGATTGCGCCTCGTCGACCCAGCACTATGGCCCCATTACCTTTGATATCAAGATCATCAAAGAAGAGATTCGCAATGTGCACGTGCCCGGCGGTTTCAGCACCGGCGGCGGCTGGATGCTCAAGGCGGATGGGGGTGGGGACATCGCCCTGATGCTTTCTCCAGAGGATGCTACCTGTGAAGGGACCTATCACTGGGTGGCCAAGGGCTCGACCAGCGGGAATAGCGCCGAGACCTGGGTGACGGTGACCGCGCATGCGCCTTCCCTCGGAGCTAGCCTCGTGGCCTCCCCGAGTACCGTGTTCGGCCTGCGCGAGACGGCCACCTTTATGGGCTCGGGTTATACCCCCGGCGAGGCTGTGACCTGCTGGAATACCTCCCCTCAGGGGCAGGCTTTCGTGGTCTCCCTGTTGTCAGGCACGGTCACAATCGGCAAGGTAATTGAGAACCCTGGGACGATTGTCGCCGGCCCGGGCGGGACGTTCAGCTTTGATATCACGACCGGTTCTGATTTGATATTTGCCGTTAACTTTAAGAATACCCATGTGCACTTCGATGAGGCTGCCAACGAAGGCGCGCTCGGCCAGTGGGCGATGAGCTGCCGTGGCAATACGAGCGGCGTCGTCGGCGTGGCGGATTATACCGTGACCGGTATGCCGGTCGAACCGTAACGACAGTTCTCTGTTCCACGTAAGCAACAAAGCAAGCGGCCCTGCTCTATTCGAGCAGGGCCGCTTTTTCAATCCGCGCTCGACGAACCCCGCGCCACCGGTGATCCGGGTTGCGCGCCGGTGAGTCATCGACAATCGAATCGCCGACAATCGAACGGCCGCTATCCGCTGGCGCGGGGCAGGGTGATCGTAAACACGCTGCCTTGCCCCACCTGGCTCTCGACCGCCAGGGTCCCGTTCTGTGCCTGGACCAGTTCCCGGGCAATTGCCAAGCCCAATCCTGTGCCGGGGCCGCTGCGCGAGAGCTGGCCGCGATAGAATCGCTCAAAGATATGCGGAAGGATTTGCGGGGAGATGCCCGGCCCGGTATCACGGACGCGGATGGTGACATACCCATCGGCTTCCGTGCTTGTGATCTCGACCGCGGCGGTGGAGGGGGTGTGCTTGATTCCATTGTCGAGCAGGTTCAAGAGCACCTGCTTGATTGCATCGCGGTCAGCCATCACGGCCGTTTCCTCAGGGACCTGATAGGTGATCGAGCGCCGGGGGGCGCGGGGCTTGATCTGACGGCACACATCCTCGACGAGCGCCTTGACGGGAAGGGGTTCCGGCTGAAGGGGCCGGCCGGCGTCGACGCGAGCCAGGGTCAAGAGTTGGTTGACGAGGCGAATGAGCCGATCCACTTCCTCTTTCGTATCGGTCAGGGCATCGGCCCGGTCGGCAGCGTCAACTGGAGACTCGTGTTGGAGGAACTCGAGGTTGCCGCGAATTGTGGTCAGGGGTGTGCGCAGTTCGTGCGAGGCGTCGGCGACGAACCGCTGCTGAGTTTGGAGGGTCTCTTCCAGTTGGCGGTAGGCCTGTTCGAGCTCGGTGAGCATGCTGTTGAATGTGGTGGCCAACTGGCCGACCTCGTCGGTTGGCCCGCGATACTCGACACGGCGGCTGAAATCGCGCTCGGCGCCGATGACCTGGGCCGTGTGGGTGATCTGGTGGATGGGGCTGAGCGCCAACCCGGCCAGCACCCACCCAATTCCAAAGGCGGCGAGGATGGCGAGTAGGCTGACGGCCGTCAAAATCCAGCGCAGTGTACCCAGGGCCTGGTCGCGCTCGCTAATCGGCGCGGCGACCTGTAGAATCTGGGGCAAGTTGTTCTCGACCGTGATGGGTCGGCTATAGAGCAGCAGTGGTTCTCCCTGGACCTGGGCCTTTTCGGTCCACGCGTTTCCGTTCTGGACGGCGTTCAGCCCCACCTGACTCAGCGGCAGCGTAATGTCGGCGAGGTCTCCAGTTCGCCCGGCGACCGTCCCATCCAGATTTCGCGTCTGCATCCAACGTCCCGGCAGAACGACGAGGCCGGTCGCCGGGTCCGTGCGTCGCGGAAAGCGGCGCACCCGCCCGGCATAGTCCTCCGCCTGCTGGACGAGATTATCGCGAATCCCATCCATCGTCAGTTGCGCCTGGGTGAAATAGAGGAACGCGCCCAGTACGATCAAGGTGACGAACAGGATTGCGCTGTATAGCAGGGTGAGCCGCAGCCGGATCGACATACTTATTCCTCGCGGAGGACATAGCCGACGCCGCGCACGGTCTGAATCAAACGCGGCTCGCCGTTCGCCTCGGTCTTTTTGCGGAGGTAACTGATATAGACCTCGAGCACATTTTCATCGCCCAGTTCATACCCCCAGACCTCCTGGAGAATCTGCTCGCGTTTCAGTACCTGGCGGGGATGCCGCATGAGAAAATAGAGCAAGTCAAACTCTTTGGCGGTCAGGTCGAACGCCCGGTCGCCGCGGCGCGTCTCGCGCGTGACCAGATCGAGATAGAGGTCGGCGTACACGAGGGGAGCGGCCTGCGCCTCGATTGCCGGCCGGCGCAGCAGCGCATGAATTCGCGCGAGCAGCTCGGCCGGGGCAAAGGGCTTGACCAGGTAATCGTCGGCGCCGGTCTCTAATCCCTCCACGCGGTTCTCGACGGTGTCGCGCGCCGTGAGCATCAGGACCAGGGTTTTGTTGTGCTCGGCGCGCAGTTGCTTTAATACGCCGATGCCGTCGACCCCCGGCATCAACCAATCGAGCACGACCACTTCGGGCCGGTGCGAATGAACCTCGGCCAGCGCCGCATTGCCATCGGCGGCCGCCAGCACGCGGAACCCTTCATACGCCAGCGTCCGCCGCAGCATGTTGAGCAGTTTCTC
>JBAVQS010000246.1:0-14600 GCA_049694275.1 Anaerolineae bacterium
CTTCCGCTGAAATGCCCGAAGGAGTTTGCTCGGCACTCATGTCACAATTATGCACTCGTCTCGTTGCCGTGACCATCGTCAATAATCGTCATTGACGCGCTGGTTGTCACACCACTGAACGGTTACCGCAGATGAAAGATCCAACCGCGACCATCCCTCGCCGGAGGGTTGGATTCCAGGTAAAGGAATGGGTGTTACTTCTCACGAGCAAATCCGTGGGTTCGGTTGAGAGCGGTTCAAGTATCCCCGTATTGAGATCATAAGCAACGACAAAGCCAGTAGAATAACTATCGTGGAACCGCAGGTCGCTCGGTTGGTTACATTCTTTCACCAGTCCCACGCGCCCATCAGGCATGGTTGCCGGATATAGGTAAAGGGTACTGTCGCAGGCGGGGTCTTTAGGTAGGGCTAGTTTCTGCAATTCACTGCCATCCGGCTGCACCTTCCAGAGATCAAGGCCGGGAAAGTAAAAGGTGGGGGTTGACGGGATAGGATCGTAATGGGTCACTAACCAGCCGTTTGGCAACCAGGCAACATAATAATAATATCCCGGCGGGGCGGGGATCTGTTTGCTAGGAGCTAATGGGTCTTGACTGGTAACCATGGTCGGCTGGGGCGATTGTATCAAGGTACTACAACCGCCCACCGCCAAACCCACCAAAGCGAAAATAAGCGCGCAAGCGTAGGCCCTGATTTTTGTCATCGCTATTTCGGATTGACGACGCGCCCCGCGAACAGGATGGTCCCCGTTTCGATGTCGCGAATAAAGAAAAAGAACGGGCGGTCAATCGTGACGGTCACCGGTTGGCCCGGCATGGCCGAGGTGACCATAATGATGGCGGTTGCGGCGGCGGCCTCCGTCCCGGTTTCGTCCACTGCGACATACGCTTTGTGGATGACCTGGCCGATCAAGAGGTCGTGCGTTCCATCCATCCCGCTAAAATCGGCCTTACCGGGGGTCACGGCATCCGTCATCCCCATGTCGCGCAGGGTGTCGGCCAGCATCAGGGTCGTATCGAATTTCCATTTCGGGAGGGTCAGGTTCACGTGCGCGGATTTCATACTGCCGGCAATCGCATGGAGCTTGTCCGCGCTGAGCGTCCCCTGCACTTGCTGGAATTGGCCCGGCGCGGGGACGACAATCAGCATCGAGAGTTGATTGCCGTCGTAGGGCAGTTCGAGAGCTTCAAACCCATCGCCCTTCGCATAGCTCAAGAATTCGGTCTGCTGCATCAGCGGCGCCGTCACCGTGCTGCCATCCAGCAGATGGAAGGGGCCGTCCTGAGTCTGCTCTTTTTGGAATTGGGAGGCCCAGGCCGCGTTGAAATAGATCGCGTTGGTCAGCACCAGTTTCGAATCCGGCGTAATCGTCCCCTGGCCCAGCAGTTCGGGAATCTTGCCCTCCGTCTGATCGCTCACCCACTTGTTGATCGTCGCGCGCGCCGGCTCGGGCGCCCTGAAATCGAGTACGCGCAGCCCGGCGCCGTAATTCTCGGCGAGGACATCGAGGAATGGAGCGAGAAACGTGTAACCCTGCTGTCCCCAGAGCGCGTTCGCCACCTTGAGACGAAAGCCTTTTCCATCCTTGCCCTGCGCGCCCTGCCCCCGGCTTGCCAGCGCCCGGTCCAGGCTGTTAAAGGCGGGATGGAGATGGTTCTGCGGAAGGGTATAGTGGAGCGTATTCGCCATCTGCTGCGCCGTGTTCCCCTGCGCGCCCGCGTAGGTCATAGCCAGGGCCAGTGAGATGCTGTAGGGGGAATAAAAGAGGTTCCCATCCCCTTTGCTCAGGCGCTGGTAAAGATCAAACGCAAAGGCGTTATTCCCCGCGGCCAATTCTGCAAGATCGGCATTGGGCGCATTCACCACCAGCCGCGCCTTGCTCGATTGGACGAGCGCGCCCTGGGGCAGGTTTTGTGAGGGGGTCGTCGGCGCGGCCGGCGCGGTACGCGTCGCCGCCGGGCTGTTCGCCAGCGTGGCTGGCGCTGTAGGGCTATTCGCCGCCGGTGGATTGGTCGGGGTCACACCCGTGGTCTGGCAGCCAACCAGCGCCAGGACTGCGAGCATCGTCAATGCGGATAGAAATAACCGGTTCATGTTCTCCTCCATGGTCGTCAAGTATGCTACTATATAGGCGCTGGGATGAGGCAAAACGTTCCCTTCCCTGAAAAGGGGCATCGTCCTTCCGGTTCCCCCCGGGCGGAATTTTAGCAAATTCTTAATGTCGCATTCATCTTGGCTTAAGCATCAAAAGCTATAATCTGTTTGAAAATGGGTTGAGCACTGGATGCAGAGTAGATATGTTGCTGTTGGCGCCGCCGGGCAGAAATCCTGGCGGCTTTTTTAATTAAGTCCTGGTGATTCCTCATATCTCGTAGGGGCAGCGGCTTGTCCCTGCCACGGTCGGGCGAGCATCCCGAGGGCGGAACGTCCCTTTGGGAGACTCCCTTCGGTCGCAAGGCATCGCCCCTACTTGTGCGTAATCACCATCGCAAGTTGTAGCGAGACGGAGGGTGAGCGATGCAACTCCTCTGGCCCTGGTTTATTTTTCTCTTACTGGTCATTCCCCTGCTGATCGGCGGGTACATCCTGCTCCAGCGGCGGCGCCGGCGTTATGTGATCCACTTTTCGAGCCTGACGCTGATCCGTCCGGCGCGCCCGCAATCCAATCTCCGCCGGCATCTTCCGCCGGCGCTCTTGCTCGCCGCGCTGGCGGTGATGATCGTGGCCCTCTCCCGCCCGGTCTCCGTTGTCAGTGTGCCGACTGTGCAGACCACCATCCTGCTCGCGATTGACGTCTCGGGCAGTATGCGCTCGACCGATGTGCAGCCGAGCCGGATCGAGGCCGCCGAAAATGCCGCGCTCAACTTTATCAATCACCAAAAGTTTACCACACAGATCGGAATTGTCGCCTTTTCCGGGAATGCCGAATTGGTGCAGGCGCCGACCACCGACAGGGATAAACTGACGGCGGCCATCCGGCGGCTGACGCTCGGGCGCTTTACCGCGATCGGAAGCGGCATCCTGCGCTCGATCGACGCCATCGCCGAGATCGACCCGACGGTGGCGCCCAGCATTAACAGCGATGCGCCGCCGGCGGTGACGCCCACTCCGGTCGTCCCGGGCGCGTATGCGCCGGATATTATTGTCCTGCTGACGGACGGGGTGAGCAACGCGGGTCCACTGCCCGTCGACGCCGCACAGCAAGCCGCCGACCGCGGCGTCCGGGTCTATACCATTGCGTTTGGCACAGAGAATGGACAGTTTGTCGATCCACAGCAGGGACCGGGGCAGTTCGGCGGCGGCGGTGGGCGACAATTCGGCGGCGGAAGACAACAGGGAGGCAATGGCGGCGGCGGGTTTGGCCGTTTCCGCGCGGGGATTGACGTCGCGACGCTCCAGAAGGTTTCCGACATGACCGGCGGGAGTTTCTATACGGCCGAGAGCGCCGACCAACTCGAAAAGGTGTTTTCGAGCCTGCCATTGTATCTGGTTACCAAGCACGAGGTGATGGAGCTCACCGTCGGCTTTACGGCGGCCGGCGTTGTGCTCGCGGTGGCCGCGCTCGTACTGTCAATGCTCTGGAATCCGATGGGGTAAGACATACATCAGCCAGGACGCGGGGCTTGCAGATGGGACACCCATCTGCAAGCCCTTTTTATTGGGAAAGGGCGGCGTCAACCGATTCCACATCCTTCACGTACACCAGCGCTTCACCCTCGCACACGATTTCGCCCGCTGAATCCACGCAGGTTGTCTTCAAGTTGACCAGGTCCTTGTCCAGTCGGAGGCGGACGATTTCGACTGTGGCGGTGATCACCTGGCCCACCGGCGCCGGCCGGGGAAACTCGAGGCGCTGCTTGAGATAGTTCGTGCCGCGACCGGGGAGGGTCGTGCCGAGCAGGTAGGAAAAAAGGCCGCCGAGGAGCGGGCCGGGGACGGTCAGGAGCGTGTCCACGGGAATGCCGGCGAGCGACGCATACGCGGCAAGGTCTTGCGGGGTGAAGGTGCGTTGGGTGGTGGCCGATTGGCCAAGCTGGAAATTTTTCATCGACGCAGGAATTTCTCCATCCCGAACAGCGCTTCCGGAGTAACAATCTGTTCGACAAACCGCTGGCGCTCGGCTTTGAGGCGCGCGGCCAGCGCAGCCGGATCGCCCCAGAGCAGGCTTTTAGTTCGGATCACGCTTCCCGGATTCATCCCGGCGATCATTTCGGCCGCCGTGTACGCTTCTTCGCGAATCGAGCGCGTCTCGCCGGCGGATGGAACGAGGCGGCTCGCCATGCCCCAATCAACCGCCTCTTGCGCCGTGATCGTGCGGTTCAAGAGCAGCGCCTCGGCGGCGCGCTGGCGGCCGATCACCCAGGGCAGCATCGCGGTCCACCCACCATCGGGGCTGAAACCGACCACCGCATAGTACGGCGTGAAACTCGCATCCTGGGTAACCAACACCAGGTCGGAAGCGAGGACGAAACCAAGCGAACCGCCGGTGACGAGGCCGTGGACCGCGGCCACGATGGGAACCGGGAATGCGACCATTGAGAGGATGACGCGGTTGAGCAGCCCGACGATCTCGTGAGCATACACCGAGAGATCGTCGCGGTGGTCATAAAACGCCTGCACATCGCCGCCCGTCGAGAACGACCGCCCGTTGGCACAGAGGACCAGGGCGCGCAGGTCGGGCCGGGTGCGGAGCGCCTCCAGCGCGGCGAGCAGGTCGCGCAAGAGCTCAGGCACGAGGCTGTTGTGACGTGCCGGCCGGTTGAGTGTGAGGGTCGCAATCGGGGCACACACCGCGGAGAGAACCAGTTCGCTCATAGGCTGACAACCATCTCGCCCTGCAACCCGATCTCGCCGGTGGGCCGCGTCACGATGGTTTCCAGGCGCGCCCGCCCGGCACGCCCATCGACCTCAACCACCCGCAGGCTGATCGTCACAGCCTCCCCGACATACGAGGGATGCGGGAACATGAGGTCCTGGCGGAGCGAGATGGCGTGCGGGAAATATTGCGCGAGTGCGCCGCAGACCAGGCTGTAGAGAAACATCCCGTGGGCCACAGTGCGCCCAAAGCGGGTGCGCGCCGAGAATTCAGGATCGACGTGAATCGGGTTGTCGTCCCCGCTCAGCGCCGCAAAGCGATTGAAATCCGACTGGGCGAGGACACGCGTGAGAGTATAGGTATCGCCGGGTTGCATAAAATATTGCGCGTAGGGGCAATCCCTTGTGGTTGCCCTGCACGTGGGCGAGCACAAGGCATCGCCCCTACAACGATGCCGTAAGCAAACTTGGAATCCGCGCTAGACGTTCTCTGAATATTTTTGCTTGAGCTCGCCGCGATTGATCTTGCCGAGCGTATTGCGCGGGAGCGCAGCAACAAAGACAACGCTCCGGGGCGTCTTGTACCGGGCGAGCTGTCCCTCACAAAAGGCCAACAGTTCCTCCGGCGTCGCCTGGCAGCCGGGCTTGAGCGCAACAATCGCGCGCCCCACCTCGTTCCATTTCGGGTCAGGCACGCCGATGACGCACACCTCCTGAACCGCAGGATGCGCGCCGATCAGCGCCTCGATCTCGGCAGGATAGACATTCAGACCGCCGCTCTTGAACATCTCCTTCGAGCGGCCGACGACAAATGTGAGCCCCTCTGGGTCAGCCATCGCCAGATCGCCCGTATGGAACCAGCCCTCCGTAAAGACCTCTTGCGTGGCCTCGGGGCGATTCCAATAGCCGGAAAAGACATTCGGGCCGCGCAGCCAGATTTCGCCGATCTCGCCCTGAGGAACCTCGCCCCCCTCCGAGTTGACCAGGCACGCCTCGTCAAAAAAGGCGGTCTTGCCGATAAAGCCCAACTGGCGGGTGCCCTGCTCAAAATCCTCCGGCGCCATCATGAACGCCGTAGGCGAGGTCTCGGTGAGACCATACCCGCCGCCAAAGGTGAGCCCCTGTGCGCGAAAGGCGCGCACCACCTCTAACGGGCAGCGGTCGCCGCCGTTGTAAAAGAACCGGACAGAGGAGAGGTTGGCGGTCTTGAACAGGGGCGAGGCAATCAACATCTGCCAAATGGCAGGAACCCCCATCACCACCGTGACTTTTTCCTTTTCAATCAGGCGCAGTGTTTCCTCGGCGTCAAATTTGCGCGGCATAACCACGCTCGCGCCGAGCAAAAGCGCGGGCAAAGTAAAGAGGCCCACGCCGCCGACGTGGACCAGTGGGAGAATGGTGAGCACGCGGTCATCCCGGGTCAGTCCCAGCGGAATAATGTCGTTCATCGCGTTCCAGAACTGGTTGGCGTGCGTGAGGACGGCCCCCTTGGGTTTGCCAGTTGTGCCGGAGGTATAGACCGTCAGCAGCTCCTTGTCCCACGCAAGCGGCGCGGCGGGTTCCGATTCGGGCCGGCCGGCAATGAGCGCGGCATAGGCGCCGCAGCCGGCGGGCGCGTCCCCGGCGAGCACGTAAAAGCGGTCGATCCCGGTCTGCTCGCGGAGCGCGGGAATAAAGCCGGCCTGCTCCGCGCCGACAAAGAGCACACGGACATTGCTGTCCTTCATCTGGTAAGCGATCTCGGGTGGGGTGAGGCGATAGTTGAGCGAGACGACGACAATCCCCAGCTTGCCCGCGCCAAAGAGGAGGGTGAGGAACCGGGGATCATTCAGGCAGAGGACGCCGATGCGGTCCCCCTCCTTGAGACCCAGCGTGGCGAGGGCGTGCGCGACGCGATTGGCCTCGCCGTTCAACTCGCCATACGTCAGGGTCCGCTCGGGGGTGATGAGGGCAACCCGCCGGGGATTGAGTTGCGCGTGCCGGTAGAGCCAGAAACCGATGCCGTACATCGAAAGACTCCTTTGTCCAGTTTGCAATGATGATAACGCGGGATAGAGATTACGTCAAAACCTGCTCCCGTTTCTTTTTTCCCCAACCCCAGGTGTAATCCATCAGACCCTTTTCACGCTGATCGTATGCCGATTTGTGTAGAGAATTAAAACGCCCTGCAATCAGACCCGATGGCGCTTGACAGGAATGGAGAGCGAGGCTACTATTCAACACGTTGGCGCAACAGACTCACCCACAGGAGGTTTGGGAATGGATTCCCTTGGCCCTGAGATTCGCACGTTCGTTCTCACCATCATCTATGCCTTTGTCGGCATGGCGCTATTGTTCGTGGGCTATCGACTTTTTGACTGGCTGACGCCCACGGATCTGCAAGAGGATATTTTCAAGAATGGGAACGTGGCCTCGGCGGTATTGACCGGCGCGTTCATCATCGGCCTGGCGATCGTGATCCTGGCCGCCATTCACGGGTAAGGCTCCATGACACGTCAGATCAATTGCCCCAGTTGTGGCGGGCCGCTCAAGATCGAGAGCGCCTTTACGACCACGCTGGTCTGCTCGTATTGCGGCGCGTCCCTTCTCGTCAGCGATACCGAGGTGGATATCACCGGCAAGACGGCCAAGCTCGCCGATTACCCTTCACGGTTTACGGTCGGCGGGGATGGCACGGTCAAGGGGCGCAAGTTCCATGTGCTCGGGCGCGTCCGCTATCAGAATTCGGACGGCTTTTGGGATGACTGGTTCGTCGAGTTTGACAACCAACAGCCGGGATGGATTACCGAAGATGAAGGGAACCTGACGCTCGGATTCAAGTCGCGGCTCACCACGCCGCTGCCGCCGCTCGAGCAGGTGCATGTAGGAACCTATATTCCGTTTGGCAAGGATCGTCTCTTTGTGAGCGAAAAGGACCAGGCCCACGTGCTCGGCGGCGAGGGGCAGCTCTCGGGCGCATTCACCCCCGGCAAAGCGCTCCAGTACCTGGCCGGTAACGCGGGCAACCGTGCCATGCGCATTCTCTGGCAAGAGAACGGCATCGAGCTCTATACGGGCGACCCGCTCGAATTTAACGACGTCAAGATTTAACAGGCGCTGAAGGGTTCGTACCATCCTGCGCGTCCGCGGGACGGTTACCCTCAGGGCCACACACACGATTATGGCGATAGAAGTCAAAACACTCACGTGCCCCAAGTGCGGCAAGGCATTGAGCATCAAGAATGCCGGCCGTACGCGGTCTATCGTTTGCGACCAGTGCGGCTCGCAGATCGACCTGACGAGCCCGGATTATGCGATCCTGGGCCAGGTGGGCAAGCGCCCCGCGCCGCGGGTGACACAGTTCCGCGTCGGAATGCAGGGACCGGTCAACGGCCAGCCCCACGAAATCATCGGCCGCGTCGTCTATCGTGACGACGAGGGGGATGTGTGGGACGAATGGTTGATCTTGAGCGCGGCGGGCGAATATGTCTGGCTGTCGGAGAGCGATAATTTTGGGATGGCGATGTGGCACTCGTTCGTACCCCCGGAACCGGTCGAGCCCCAAACGGCCCACGAGGGGAGCACGATTCGCATTCGCGGCGAGAACATTCGCGTGCGCGATGCTGGCCATGCGACCATCGATTACCTCGAAGGGGCGCTGACGTGGAAGGCGCATATCGGCGACGGAATGAACTATGTCGAGGCGGACAGCGCCAAGCAGCGCATCAGCATCGAGTACACCGAGACCGAGGTCGAGTTTTTCTGGGGCGAGGTCCTGAATGCGGCCGAGATTCAAAAGGCGTTCGGCGTCCCGGCCCAGCCGGTTCGCCCGCTGATGGCCATGCCGGGCGCAGGTGGCAGCAAGCTGGGTGCGCTCGTCGGCGGATGGATTTTCCTGATCATCTGCGTCATCATCGCCTGCGGTGGAGTCGTCGTCTTTGGGGCGAATAGCTCCAGCGCGGCCGAGATCTGTGTGACGCCGGTGGCGAGCGGCACGTCGAGCGCGAGCGCCACCCCCGGCCCCTCGCCGACACCCTATTGCTACGTGCCCACGTCGCAGCCGGGCAGCAGCAGCAGCGGTTGGTTCGGCGGCGGGGGCTCGACACGCAGCGGCAGCAGCGGGCGCAGCTTTAGCAGCAGCAGCTCGCACAGCAGTAGCAGCAGCAGCAGCCATGGCGGAAAATAGCCCTTCTCGATGAAGCGCGTCCTTCCCGCCCCTTCCAGCGGCTCGGCACGGATCGAGGTCGGCGCCCTCCTGACCTCGATCCTCCTCATCGCCGTCTGCGGCCTCCTCTACGAGCTCATCATCGGCACCCTCGCGACCTATCTCCAAGGCGACAGCGTCTACCAGTTCTCGATCACCATCGGCGTGTTTGTGTCGGCGATGGGGCTGGGCGCGTTTCTGTCACGCGTGCTCACGCGCAACCTCCTTCAGGTGTTTCTGCTCGTCGAGATCGCCATCGGCCTGATCGGCGGGTTTGTCGCGTCGGGCCTCTTTGCCGCGTTCGTCCTCTGGGGTCGCAGCTTTATGTTCATCCTGATCGCGGTCGAGGTGCTGCTCGGTGCGCTAATCGGGCTTGAGATTCCCCTCCTCACGCGCATTGCCCGCGAGTACGGCACCCTGCGCGAGACGCTCTCGAACGTCCTGGCCTTTGACTATTTAGGGGCGCTCGTCGCCTCCCTCCTCTTTCCACTCATCCTCCTCCCCTATCTCGGGTTGTACCGGACCTGCTTTCTCGTCGGCCTGTTCAACCTGCTGGTAGTCGGCATCAACCTGCGCGTGCTCGGGCAGTATATCCCGGCGCAGCGCGGGATTGCGGCCGGGACGATCGCGGCGGGCGTCCTCCTGGCCATCGGGTTCGTGCAATCCACCGCCATCACGGCGCTGACCGAGGATACGCTTTACCAGGACCCGATTCTCTATGCAGAACAGTCGCGTTATCAACGCCTCGTGGTCACGAGCTATCAGGATGAGATTCGCCTCTATCTCGACAAGGAGCTGCAGTTTTCGAGCCGCGACGAGTACCGCTATCACGAATCGCTGATTCATCCGGCCATGTCGCTCGCCGTGTCACGCGAGAATGTGCTGGTGGTCGGCGGGGGGGATGGGCTAGCGGTGCGCGAGCTATTGAAATATCCGGACCTGGGACACGTGACGCTGGTGGATATTGACCCGGCAGTGACGCACCTGGGCGAAACATTCGGACCCATCCTCCAGCTCAACGGCGATTCGCTGCACGACCCGCGCGTGACGGTGGTGAATGCGGACGGCTATCGCTATCTCGCCGACCGGGGCGACCTGTACCAGGTGATCGTGGTGGACTTGACCGACCCGCGCAACGAGAATGCGGCGCGCCTCTATTCGCTCGATTTCTATCGGGAGGTCAAGCGCCATCTTGCGCCGGGCGGGACATTTGTCACGCAAGCCTCATCGCCCTATTTCGTCCGCAAGGCATACTGGTGCATCGTCCACACGATGCAGGCCGCCGGGTTGCAGGTGCAACCCTATCATGCGTATATCCCCTCGTTCGGCGATTGGGGATTTGTGGTCGCTTCCTCCCCGGGGCTCGACTGGAACCGCGTGCAGGTGCGCGTCCCGACCCTCTTTGTCACACAATCGCTGCTGGCGAAGATGACGCTCTTTGACCCCGACACCGCCGAGGTCGAGACCGATGTGAGCACCCTCCAGAGCCCGGCCGTGCTCCGGTATTATCTCGAAGGATGGCAGCACTGGCGGGGATAACAGTCCATCGTTTCTACCGTTAACGAGATCGCCCGCGCCTCGATCCCATTCGACGATTCTGTTTTATAATAGATGTAATGAATATGGCTCATTGGATGGTTGGAGGGCGGGAACGTGAAGAAACAATTACTTGTCGCGTCGGTTCTGGTTGGCTTGCTTCTTTTAGGTTTCAGCGGCAGCGCGTGGGCGAAACAGCCGTCCGACGCTCCACCGGTTAGCCCCCCGCTCAATGATCCCCAGCCCGCGACCGCGCCGCCGGTCGACCCGCTGCTCGGCCTCTCGTTTGCGCAGGTTGCGCCCGACGGCGCGCCCCTCTATCATCACCCCGGCGATACCGCTCCAGCCCGAATGATCTCGAAGGGTTTTGTGTTTATCGACCTGACCAAGACGCAAACCACGGTTTTTCAGGGTGAGCTCTGGTATCAGCTGGCAACCGGGGAATATATCCCGGCGAAATATTTGACCCCGTACGCGCCGTCCCAATTTCGCGGGCTCGAATGGTTATCTGCTCCGACCAAGGCGTTCGCGTGGGTGTTGGCCGACACACGCGTCTCGCTCACGCCGGGGACCAACCCTGAACCGGAAGCGCGCCGGCTCACTCGCTACCAGACGCTCGTGATCCAGGAAGAGCAGATGGTGGATGCGGTAAAATGGTATCGCATCGGCAAAACGGGATGGGTGTCGCAATATCGCGTGGCTGTCGTCACGCCGTCGCCACGCCCGGAAAGAGTCGGCCTTACCGACAAGTGGATCGAGGTGAACCTGTATGAGCAAACGCTGGCGGCGTATGAGGGAGATACCCTGGTGTATGCAACCCTGATCTCGAGCGGACTGCCGGGGTGGGAAACAGACCAGGGATTGTTCCGTATCTGGAGCAAGGCGCGGCTCACACCGATGAGCGGGCACGAGGGCGCACCGGATTTTTACTCGCTCGACGACGTGATGTGGACACAGTTTTTCAACAACGACACGGCGCTCCATGGCGCCTACTGGCACGATGGCTTTGGCGCGCCGCACTCGCACGGCTGCGTAAACCTATCGCCGCAGGATGCCCTGTGGCTTTATGAATGGACCACACCGCCCGCCGGCCAGGCGAACTGGGCCATGCCTACGGCCAGCGATCCGGGAACGTGGGTGTGGGTACATGAATAGAGAACGGGAGTCTATAGACGACTCCCGACAAATACCCGGTCTATTGCCGGCGCTCGCCAACGGGCCTGGCCTCGCGCAACCTAGTCTTGCGCCCCGGCCGCATCCGCTTCCATCTTTTTACGGAGGCTGAGCGGGCGCATGTCAGTCCACACCTCTTTGATGTACGCAAGGCATTCGTCCCTGGTCCCCTGCTTGCCCACATTACGCCAGCCGAGGGGCAGCGCGCGGTCGGCGGGCCAGATGGAATATTGTTCTTCGTCGTTGACGACGACCTGATAAACGGTCGTATCCTGTTCCTGACTGCTCATAGGTCCTCCCGATGGAATGCTTGCGGCCTTATTATATCTTCTTTTCGTTCAGGATGCTTCGCCTCGCCCGACATCCTCGCCCGCGCGGGTGAACGCGGCCAAGGGATTTGGACCCCGTTTTGACTCGATCCAGACTGAATTTGGACTCGCCCGCGCTAACCTTATCGCTGAGAGATTCAATCTCTTCATGCGACGCGTGTTGTTTCGAGGAGAACGAGTAGTCTCGCTCTCCTCATGCGACACGTGTCATTTCGAGTGGAACGAGAAATCTCGCTTCCAACAACCGAGATTCAAGTACTGAATCCTATCATTTGCAGAGGTTTGCGAGGAGTGCGCTTATGCCGGTGTACGAATATCGCTGTCATGCGTGCGGTAGTCCCTTTGCCCTGCGGCGGACGATCGATCAACGCGATGCCGCGACGGTGTGCCCGAATTGTGCGGATACACGCGTGACGCGCCTCGTCTCGACGTTCGCGGCGTTCAGCCACGGCGACGGGAGCAGCGTGAGCCTGAACGCATCCCCGTGCAGCGGCTGCGCCTCAACCGGCGGCTGCCAGACCTGCGGCGTCAACCGCAACTGAGCCCCCGTCACCGCAAACCACTCTCGATTTTTGTTCCCGGAGGATCCATTCATGTGGAATGTCCAGATTAACGCGGAAACCTGCGAAGGGGACGGCGACTGTGTGGATGTATGTCCCGTCACCATTCTGACGATGGGTGAAGTGAACGCCCAACCGGCGGCCGCCGTCACCGGAGATACGGAAGACTGCATCGGCTGCATGGCGTGCGTGAACGCCTGTCCCAGCGGTTCAATCACCGTCGCCGAGGAGTGATAGCGAGCGCAGCGAGCGCAGGGCGCCGTGCGCGCCAATTCCCGGAAGAGAATTTGTTCAAACCACGAGACCCAGCCAGCAGGGGTCTCGTTTTCTTTTGACAAACGCTTTGCGCGGTGCTAACCTTACGGTATGAGCAAGCAAGAACCGACGAGCCGGCGAACGGACCGGGCCGAGGCAGGCGATTTGACGCACGAACTACGGCCGCGCAAGCCGCTGGCGGGCGAGAGCAGCCTGACGGACGCGCTGAACGAGATGGTGGCAGAGGGGACGCTGTATGAAAAACTCCCCGATCACCGTGTGCATTGTTTTGCCTGCGGCCATCACTGCAAGATCAGCGATGGCGGGCGCGGGGTATGCCAGGTGCGGTACAACATCGGCGGCCAACTCTATGTTCCGCGCGGCTATGTGGTTGCGCTCAACAGCGACCCGATTGAAAAGAAACCGTTCTATCACGTCTATCCCGGCTCGGACGCGCTCACCTTCGGCATGCTCGGATGCGATCTCCACTGCCTTTACTGCCAGAACTGGGACATTTCCCAGGCCCTCCGCGATGCGAATGCGGGACGCCCGCCGACCCTCGTCACGGCGGACCAGGTCGCACAGGCCGGCAAGCGACATGGCGCGCGGGTCGTGGCGAGCTCGTACAATGAGCCGCTCATCACCTCCGAGTGGGCGGTCGAGATCATGAAGCAAGCGAATGCATTGGGCCTGCTCGGCGCGTACGTCTCGAACGGGAACGCGACGCGCGAGGTGCTCGAGTACATCCGCCCCTATGTGAGCGCCTACAAGATCGATCTCAAATCGATGCGTGACAAGAGCTATCGCGCGCTCGGCGTCCCCATGCAAAATGTGCTCGACGGCATCCGCATGACGCATGCGATGGGGTTCTGGCTCGAAATCGTCACGCTCACCGTGCCGGGATTCAACGACTCGAAAGAGGAGCTGCGCGACGCCGCCGAATTCATCGCCTCGGTCTCGCGCGATATCCCCTGGCACGTGACAGCGTTCCACAGCGATTACAAGATGCAGGATTACGGCAATACGCCGGCGCACACGCTGCTCCGCGCTTGCGAGATCGGACGCGCGGCGGGGCTGAATTATGTCTATGCTGGAAATATTCCGGGGGGCGCCGGCAGTTGGGAGAACACCTATTGCCCACAGTGCCACACACCGCTGATCGAGCGGATGGGCTTTGCGGTCCTCGACTATCACCTGACCGCCGAAGGAAAATGTTCACAGTGCGGAACCGCAATTCCGGGAATCTGGCCGGAGCGCCCGGACGAGGTCCAGCGCGCCCCCGCGCACCTCTGGTACAGGCGAAGGCCGCGCGGTATCTAGAAGGACACTAGCGCAATTCGAGTTGGACTTTTGGCTCAGTCGCCCAAGGCCAAAGAAAGGAGAGCATCAATGGAACTGCAATGGTACGGCCCTTTCCGATATGTAGGCACAGGTGATGATGTTGTTTACAATCGTCCCGAAGCAAACTTGGGTGGAGTTTATCTTTGGACTATTCCTCTCAACGGGGAATTTCTGACCCATTATGTTGGGCAGACCAAGTGCTTCGCTAAGCGATTCAAAATGTCAGAACAATACTATCACACAGGAATAAATCGGGTATATAACGCGGAATCCTTTGCCAGAGGTTACTGCTCAGGCGCTACCAATCTTTGACGAGTTTGGTATGGTAATGCACACCAACATCCAGTATAGATGGAGGCAATGACACCTTCCCCGTTACCTACTCACGAACAAGTGCAGGCCGCCTAC
>JBAVQS010000247.1:0-10330 GCA_049694275.1 Anaerolineae bacterium
GCAACAGTACCCGCGCAGCATACAGTCGTTCGGTTTTCATTTCTCGCCTCCTTGGGAGAAAACCAAATTGCAACCCTATTGTCTCGACGCTTTTAACTAGGTGCCTGCCCGGCCCCGCGTTTGTCGCCTGCACTAAAGAAAACCGCAATAAAAAGGCCGACCCCACGCTCCGAGGAATGGAGTGGGTTCGGCCTGTCAGGACCTTTCGATGCGCCTATTGCCGGGACACATCATGAATAGAACTTACTGTTCCAAAGTCAGTATATACCCGAACCCGTACGAGTGTCAATCCCCTCACCAAAGGCGCGGTGCGCGGTCCCCTATGGGTGGGATTGATTTACACCGCTGTCTAGAGTAAACTCTTTTCAAATGAAAACTCGACCGCTGGTTGGTTCCGTATCCTCTCTATGAAAATCTCTATTCTTGCTCATCGCATTCTTTCCATTGCTGTGCGCGCCGCCGCGCCAATATGGGCTGCCCTGTTGCTGCTCGTGGTCGCTGGATGCAGTAACAGCGCACCGCCGGCAAACAATCCGACGCCTGCGCCAGGCCCGGCCTTGACGCCAATCCTCGCAACCGTTTTGCCAGCGACCCCGGCGCCCGGCTTGCCCACGCCGGCCGCGACCACTCTGACCGTCGCTCCCGCCACGCCGGCGCCGACCGGCGGCAACCCGGTTGACTGGCCCACCTATCACGGCGACCTGCGGCGCACCGGATACGTGGCGAACATGCCCGACCCCAGGCAGCTCAAGACGGCATGGAACGTACCCCTCGACGGCGCGGTGTATGCTCAGCCGCTGGTCATAGGAGGGCATATGGTGGCGGTAACCGAGGGAGATTCGCTCTATTCCCTGAATGCGGCGACCGGGCAGACCGAATGGCGCACGAATATCGGCCAGCCTGTGCCGCGTTCGTCGCTCCCCTGCGGAAACATCGATCCGCTGGGGATTACGGGCACGTCCGTCTATGATCCGGCCAGCGGGCTGGTTTTTGCCGTGGCCGAGGTGAGCGGCCCGGCGCACGTGCTGGTCGGGCTCGACCTCAAGACGGGTGCGGTGCGCGTGCGGCGGTCGGTGGACCCTCAGGGGATGAATCCGCTGGCGCATCAACAACGCGCGGGGCTGACCCTGTGGCAGGGGTACGTCTATATTGCTTTCGGCGGATTGTATGGCGATTGCGGCGACTATCACGGCTGGGTGGTTGCCTCCCGGACGGATGGCACGGGCGCGCTCCTTTCCTATCAGGTTCCAACCGGGCGCGAAGGGGGAATTTGGGCCGCCGCCGGTCCCACAATCGACGCGAGCGGCAATCTGTATGTGTCGGTCGGAAATGGGTCAGAGGTCGCCGGCAACTGGGACAAGAGCGATTCGGTGCTGCGGTTCTTGCCCTCGCTCCAATTGCAAGACGGCTTTGCGCCTGACCAGTGGCGGCAGGATAATCTCGCCGATGCGGACCTCGGCTCGCTGTCGCCGGCCCTCCTGCCGAATCGGCTCATTTTCATCGCGGGCAAGGCGGGGATTGCGTACCTGCTGCATGCCGACGCGCTGGGGGGGATCGGCGGCCAGGTCCAGGCCACATCGCTCTGCCACGCTTACGGAGGCGCCGCCGTGGTTGGGTCCATGCTGTTCGTCCCTTGCAATGAAGGGGTGCAACAGGTGCAGATCAGCGCCGGTCCAAGCCTGTCACCCGGATGGCGGGCATCAGGTGTCCCCGGCTCGCCCGTCGTCGGCGGGCACACGGTGTACAGTCTCGACCGGGGCGGGACGCTCCACGCGCTTGATATCAATACGGGCAAGGACCGTGCGACCCTCCCCGTTGGCGCGACCACGCGTTTCGCGACGCCGGCGCTCTATGGCAATCAGATCTTCGTCGGGACTATGGCCGGGGTTGTCGCCGTCACTTTGACGCAGTAAAGCCGGTCCATGACTTGCTCTCGCAAAGGGAACACGCGTGTAATGTCCGGGCCGTCAACGAGACAAATAGATAGAGTGGATTCTACGATAAATCGGGAGGCATACAGCAAATGGAATGGAATAAACTGACACCGGCAGAGGAGCGCGTGATTGTTCGCAAGGGGACGGAATATGCGTTCACCGGCGAGTATGACAAATTTTTCCAGGAAGGGACGTATGTGTGCCGGCGGTGCAACACGCCGCTCTATACGTCGGACCGCAAATTCAACTCGGGCTGCGGCTGGCCGGCTTTTGATCAGGAAATCGCCGGCGCGGTCAAGCGCTTGCCCGACCCGGATGGCCGCCGCATCGAGATCGAGTGCGCCGCCTGTGGCGCGCACCTGGGGCATGTGTTCGAGGGGGAGCGATTTACCGAGACGAATTCCCGCCACTGCGTCAATTCGATCTCGCTAAAGTTTATCCCCAAGCCATAATCGGATGGGCCGGCCAATCGGTCGCCCGCATCGTTTTCAATCGCAAGCCCTGTACGATATGCAACGTGCAGGGCTTTTTTGACTGAATTTAGCGCCTTTCACAATGCGCCAGCGCTGTGTTGTGTTGTCGCGCAGTGGGGGACTTGATTATCGCGGGCGAGGCGATTATACTAACCCACATATTTGAGCGGGGAGGCGTTGGAGGGAAAATGACAGAGCGCACGGGACAGTGGATGCATTATCGGACTTGCAATCTGTGTGAGGCGATGTGCGGGTTGGAGATTGTTATGAATGGCGAGCAGATCACCGCCATTCGCGGCGACAAGGCGGACCCGTTCAGCCAGGGGCACATCTGCCCGAAAGCGACCGCCCTGCAGGATGTTTATGCCGACCCCGATCGGCTCAAGATGCCGCTCCGGCGAACGGCGACCGGTTGGGAGTCGATTGGCTGGGATGAAGCGTTCGACGAGGTGGCCGCGAATCTCAAGCGTATCCAGACGACGCACGGCCCACATGCTGTGGCAACCTATCTCGGCAATCCGAACGTTCACAACCTGGGGAGCGCCCTCGTCGGCCCGGTCCTGTTGCGCGCACTCCACACCCCCAATCATTTTTCCGCCACTTCGGTGGATCAGTTGCCCCATCATGTCGCCGCGCGGCTCATGTTTGGGCATCAACTCGTGCTCCCCATCCCCGATGTGGATCGCACCGATTATTTCCTGATCATGGGCGCCAATCCGGCCGCCTCGAATGGGAGCATGATGACGGCGCCGGGGATCGAAAAGCGGCTCAAGGCGATTCGGCAGCGCGGCGGGCGCGTGGTATTGGTCGATCCGCGGCGCAGTGAAACGGCGGCCCTCGCCGACCGGCACATTCCGATTCGTCCCGCCGCCGATGTCCTCTTGCTCCTCGCACTCCTGCGCACCATTCTTGCAGAAGGACTAGCTAACCCCGGACGCCTGGCGGAATTCACCGTTGGGTTGGAGGGGCTCGCAGATCTTGTTTCGCCGTACACCCCGGCCGCGGTCAGCCGCGCAACGGGGATTGAGGTGGCGGTGATTGAGCAGTTGGCGCGTGAATTTGCGGCGGCGCCATCCGCGGTCTGCTATGGGCGCGTCGGGCTATCGACGCAGCCATTCGGCGGGTTGTGCCAGTGGCTCATTAACGTGCTCAATATCATCACGGGGAACCTGGACCGGCCCGGCGGCGCGATGTTTACGACGCCGGCGCTCGACGTGGTGGATGCGCCGCGGGCGGGCAAGCATGGCCGCTGGCGGAGCCGGGTGCGCGGGTTGCCCGAGTTTGCCGGCGAGCTCCCCGTCGCGGCGCTGGCGGAGGAGATCACGACGCCGGGGGAAGGGCAGATTCGCGCGCTGGTCACTGTCGCCGGGAACCCGGTGCTCTCGACGCCGAATGGCCGGCAGTTGGATGCGGCGCTGGATACGCTCGAATACATGGTCGCGATTGATATTTACCTCAACGAGACGACGCGCCGTGCCAACATCATCCTCCCTCCGACGACGGGATTGGAAACCGAGCATTATGACCTGTTCTTTCACATGCTGGCGATCCGCAATACGACCAAGTACTCGCCGGCGCTGTATCCGCCATCGCCCGAGCAGCGACACGACTGGCAGATTTATCGCGCACTGGCGGAGCGGTTGGCGACGCCCGAGCATCCGTATGACGCCCGGCATCCGATGAACCAGATGCCCCCTGCCGGGCTGCTCGATTTTAGCCTGCGCCGGGGTCCATACGGCAAGGAGGGCCTGACGCTCGACAAACTCAAGGCCGAGCCACACGGTATTGACCTGGGGCCTTTGCAGCCGCGTCTGCCCGAGCGACTCTTTACAGAGGACGGCAAGATTCACGTCATCCCCGAACCTTACGTGGGGGACCTGGCGCGAGTGCACAAGGTGTTTTTCGAACAGGAGCAGGGCGTGGGCGATTTCGATCTGGCGCTCATCGGCCGGCGGCACGTGCGCTCGAACAACTCGTGGATGCACAATAGCGAGCGGCTTGTCAAAGGCAAGGACCGCTGCACCCTGCTGATCCATCCCGACGATGCGGCGGCGCGCCGGCTGGCCGATGGGCAGCGCGTCGCGGTCGAATCGCGCACGGGGCGGATCGAGCTGGCTGTCGAGTGTGATCCGGGGATAATGCGTGGGGTGGTCAGCATTCCTCACGGCTGGGGGCACGACCGGGCCGGCGTTCGGCTCGGCGTCGCGCAGCAGCATCCCGGTGTGAGCGTGAACGACCTCACCGATGAGACGCAGGTGGATGCGCTGACGGGCAATGCGGTTCTGAGCAATGTGCCGGTACGCGTGACTGCGCTGGCATGAGGTTTTACGGCGGGGCAAGCAGGTCGATCCCAAACAGGCGCAGGATGAGGAATCGGTTGATTTCGACCGCCATCCGGGCGGCGAGGCCAGACCGTAAATCGCGCAGGTTCGTGGCGTGGGGATAGAACTTTTCCAGGTCCGTATCCATGACCCACAAGTTCTCGGCGCCGTCCGGGCACGTCTCGACGACGATGTTAGAGATCGTCGGCGTCTGCCGAAACCCAACGAACGCGGCGCGGCATTTGCGCTGTCCCTCGCGTCCGAGAAAATCGAGCGAACGGCCCGCCTGGACGATCATCTCGTGATTGCGCCGGACCACTTCAAAGAATTTGCGCCGGACTGATTCCTGCTCCAAGTCCGGGGGCGTAAGCCCGGAGAACTTGCCCAGCCGCCGCTGCTTGATGGCATAGGTCCCATCGTGCAGCGGAATCACCTCGGTCGGGGAGATAGCGAATGAGCCGAAAAAGCGCGAGACGAGCGCGATATCCTCTTGCGCCTCGGCAATGTTGGGAAGGCGCAGCCAGCGCGTGGGAATGAGCACCTTGAGCACCATCGGCCGGGCATCCTCTTGATACTCGTAAATCCGATGCTGCAAGCCCGCGCCGAGCAGCTCACCCAGCGCCCTGGCGTCGACTCCTGGCGCGTCCCGCAAGCGCGCGAGGTCCACTTGCCGCCATGTCGCCGCCTGCGCGGGATCGATAGGACCCAGGTAAAAGATAAATCCCCAGATGGATTTGAATGGCTTGAGCAATGCTTGAATCATGCGCCTGTTCTCGTTATTCTATCCACTATTCGGTTCTTTGCCAGTTAACCGATGCGCTCAAGATTTCTCTTGTGCTTGCTTCTCACGCTGGTTCTTTGTCGATCATTCGAAACGCTGAGCTTGATCACGGCCTGTTCATCGGCCCTCCCACCCGCGTCTGCATCTTTACACGGCGGCTTATTGATGTTACATTATGAACAGAATGGATAGCGCAGTCCTTTCTCTTCACCTGACGGTGCTTGAGGCGCGGGGGCTCGTGCGAGTTGTCGGCGAGGGCCCCGATCGCATTATTCGCTTCAAGCATGCGCTTGTACGCGAGGCGGGCTATGACTCGATCCTCAATGCCCAGCGCGCTCAACTCCACCGGCGCGTCGCCGACGCCATTCAGTCCCTTTACCCCGAGCGCGATCTCAACCTGTCGTTGACCCTGGCGGGTCATTACCTCAACGCGCGGGCTTTTCTCGAATTCGAAGAGGAGCTTTTGCCCCGGTCCCGGCAAATCATCTCGAGCGGGAGGGGCCAGGCGTTGATCGATCTCATCCAGCGTGTCCCGGCAGAATGGATCCAAACGGGTGAGTTTGATATGGAGACCATGTTGGGCGAGGCGTACCAGGCCAGGGGGGACTATGCGCGCGCTCGCGAGCTCTTTAAAGAAGTGCTGGACAACGTCCAGAACAAGACGACTCGTTCCCGGGTCCTGTACGACCTGGGGGTAACCCTGATGCGTCTCAGCCAGCCGCAGCAAGCGATCGAGTATCACCGGCAGAGTCTGACGCTTGCGCAAGAGATCGGGGACGAGTTGCTGCAGGCCTGGGCCCTGCGCGGGATTGGAATCGCTTACTGGGTGTCGGCCGACTATGAGCAGGCCGAGCGTTTTTTGGCGCAGAGCCGCGAGCTCAGCGCCAGGGTCGGGGATACGCTGGGACTGGCCCACTGCCAGCTCGATTTATCGAGCGTCTACCGGGACCGGGGAGAATACCCGCGCGCGATCGACGTCGCACAGGCGGCCCTGCAGCTCTATCGGGCCAGCGGGCTCGTCGTTCTGGCGGCGAACGCCGAGCAGGTCCTGGGCGCGTGTTATTACTCGGCCGGCGATCTGCAATCCGCCGCGGCGTGTTACGAACGCGCCACCGCGACCAGTCGCGAGCTGGGCGATCCGATCGGCGAGGCCGTTGGCATTGGCAACCTGGCCGAGCTCTACGATGACCTGGGCCACCTCGACCGG
The DNA here is from genome assembly GCA_049694275.1 of Anaerolineae bacterium. Taxonomy (GTDB): domain Bacteria; phylum Chloroflexota; class Anaerolineae; order UBA4142; family SHND01; genus JBAVQS01. The sequence goes on from JBAVQS010000247.1 coordinate 6,717, forward strand.
GCCGGCGATTACTATACGCGGGCCAGTGCGCTCGCCGTACGGCTGCATGATGACTATATTCTTTCCTTTGCGCTCACCGGCTTGGCGCTCGTCCAACTCAAACAGATGCAGGCGCAGAAGGATGCCGCTGCCGGAGAAAGGGCTCGCGTGAATGCGGAACAGGCGCTGGCCGCGGCGACGCGCCTGAACTCGAAAGAGCGAATCGGCGCGGCGCATCGGATGCTGGCGCAGATTGAGGTCGCGTGTGGGGATAGAGCGCAGGCGCAGGCGCAGGCAAAGTGCGCAGTCGAGATGCTCGAACAGGTCGGTCATGCGCTCGAGCTCAAGCGCGCCATGGAGGTGTACGCCGACGCCTTGCGCCCTGGAGATGAAATGGATATCCCTCAAGGAGGATGACGATGAAAAACCTTTTTCGCCTTGGCTTGTTCGGGGGCCTGCTCGTCGCATTTCTCTATTTTCTGCGCCGCCGGGCGCAACAAGAAACGCCTGAGCCGCCGGGCCAACGGACCGGTCTCGGTCCCCCGACCTATCACTTTGACCCCAATGTCTCGCGCAAGGTCTCTGTGACCGCGCCCGACCAGAAAGGCCGCCCACTGCACGTCGAGGCGCGTCCCATCGGCCCTGATCCCGACACCCGTCCCCCGGAAGGGAAAGGGATACAAGAATTGATTGTGACTGTGATCAATCCGGCGGTAACCGATATGGGCTCGCGGACGCCGGTCACGACCTTTGATCCCCCGCTCGTGTTTACCGTTTCGTACGAACCTTCCGATGCGGACAAGGCCGGAGGCGCAATGAACCTGGCGCTGGCGCTCTATTACCAGGAGAAAGAGACCTGGCGCTGGCAGCGCCTGGCGACGGTGGTCGATCCGGCGCAAATGACCCTGACCGCAGAGGTTGCCACCCTCACGCCGCTCGATCCCATGGGGATTGTTCATTAGGGCCATGCCCCAGGATGATGCGCGCCTGAGCGCGCTCAGTCGGTCTATGCCGGCCGGCCTTGCCGGCAAGGTGCTTGCCGCGCGCGGTCAGGTCGAAGGCGAGCGCAAGGTCGTGACCATCCTGTTCGTCGATATGGTCAACTCGACCGGCCTTGCGGAACGGTTGGATCCGGAAGAGTACGCGGAGATCGTCAACGGCTCACACCGGCGGGTCGCTCAGCAAGTCTATCGCTACGAGGGGATCATCGCCCAACTCCTCGGCGATGGGGTTCTCTGCTTTTTCGGGGCGCCGGTGAGCCACGAAGATGACCCCGAGCGCGCCGTGCACGCTGCTCTCGGGATTATCGAGGCCTGCCAGGCGTACACCGCGGAACTTGCCCGGCGTCAGGTCGCGTTCCATGTGCGCATCGGCATCCATACGGGGCTGGTGATTGTGGATAAGATTAGCACCGGCCAGCAACTGCAGTACTTTGCCGATGGCAGCACCATCAGCCTGGCGTCGCAACTGCAATCCCACGCGGACCCGGACACGATTCTGATCTCGCAAAATACCTTTCATTCCATCGAGCCGCTGTTCGATACCGTGGAACGGGACGCGCTGACCATTCCGGGGCGCTCCGCGTCTGTGTGCGCTTATCAGGTGCGCGGCGTAAAACCGGGCGGGGTCAAACGGCGCGGCCTGCCGGGGGTCTCTTCGCCTATGGTGGGCCGCCAGCGAGAGCTCGCAACGCTGGTGCAGTTTGCCGAGAATCTGCGCCGCGGGCAGGGCGGAATTGTCGCCGTGATCGGGGAAGCCGGGTTGGGCAAATCACGTCTCATCGCCGAATGGGAGCAATGGGTGCGTGCGTCGGCGGACGAGGGGGTTAGCCCATTGAGCTGGGCCGAAGGACGGGCGCGCTCGTATGGAGTGACGATGGGCTACCATCTGATTATCGATCTCGCCCGTTCCCTCCTGGGCGTTCCATCCGTTCTGGACCGGCAAGACCTGCAGGCCGCGCTCCAATCCCGTCTCCACGCACTGTTCGCGGAGGATTCCGCGCTCTACGCCGAGGGTTATCCTTACATGGCGCATCTCCTCGGACTCTTGCTGGAACCGCCCTGGGCCGAGCGCCTCCAGTACGTCGATCCGCAAACCCTGCAAACGCAGTACGCGCTGGCGATTCATCGCGCATTTCGTACGCTCACGGCAATCGCCCCGACGGTCATTGTCCTGGATGATGTGCATTGGGCCGATGCTCAATCCGTCGACTTGATTCGCCGGCTCTTGCCGCTGGTCGCTGATCGTCCGCTGCTCCTCTGCCTAGCGATGCGTCCTGAAAACACCGCGCCGGCCTGGAAGCTTCTCGGCGAAGCGCGCGACCTGCCGGGCGTCGGATTGACCGAGCTCTATCTCACCGCGCTCTCCTCGACCGACAGCGAAAGCCTGGTGACCAACCTGCTCGGCCGGGGCGATTTGCCGGTCTCTTTGCATGACCTGATTCTTTCCAGGGCCGAAGGAAATCCCTTCTTTGTCGAAGAGGTCATTCGCATCTTGATTGACCGGGGCATCCTCCAGCCGGTAGATGGGGAATGGGTCAGCGCCGAAACCGCCGGGCAGATCGCCATCCCCGATACGCTCAAGGGATTGCTGATGGCGCGCATCGACCAGCTCCCGGAGGATGTGCGCCACACCCTCCGCGTCGCCTCGGTCCTCGGGCGCGAGTTTTCCTTTCAGCTCCTCCTGAAGGTATTGCAAGAAAAATAGGTCAGGCCGGGCGCATTTTGTGCTCGGCCTGATTCTTATTCCGCGACTAACCCTTCGGCGGTGGGCCCGCAAGTTGGAGGCGGTTCCCCTCCGGGTCATAGAAATTGGCCCAGGTGACCATGTCGGGGATTGGGACCGCGTCTTCGCAGCGGACGCCGCGCCGCCGCAATTCCGCGACGACGGCAACGCAATCGTCGACGGCGAATATGGCCGTCCCGCCGCCGCCGCCCGCCGGCACCGGATCGGGCCCGCGCCAGTGGTTGATGGCCAGGTGCGCCTTGTCCTTGTCGCCAAATTCCATCCAACCGACCTCATCGCTGATAAAGGCGGCGACGGGCAAACCCAGAGTCTCGCCATAGAACTTTTTGGCCTGCTGCCAATCGGTCACATTGTAGGACACAATATCGAGCCCCTTGAATAATTGCTCCATTTCTTTCATCCTCCCTCTCTTCTGGATTGGCTAGAACGTATGTTCAGTATAGCATTCCTTGCGTGATGATTCAAGAGGGGGGACGTTTAGATTTCGTAAAAAACGGAAGCGGGCGCAAAAAAACAGCGCCCTCATGATGAGAGCGCTGTGGGGGAGTAGTATCTTGTGGGTGTTTGTAGAGACGCTCCGCCGGCGCGTCTCTACAAATTACACACACGAACGATGTGGCGTCGAGCCGGATGACTCTTGCTGGGCGCTTTCCTTAGTGATCAATGTGCGGCCCAAAACGCAGACCGTTCGTTACCCGGCTAAAGATGTTGCCGATCCGGGGGCCGAGGATTGCGAGGATGGCCACCACGACGACCACGACAAGAACAAGGATCAGGGCATATTCAGTTAGCCCCTGCCCCTGTTCATCATTGGGAAGATATAACATAACGCCTCCTGGATGAACCACGGCGGGGACGATAATGAATCCATGTTACAGGAAAATGGGGCG
>JBAVQS010000248.1:0-11075 GCA_049694275.1 Anaerolineae bacterium
CGGCACCCCTCGTCTTGGCCTTTCGCCGCTTGGACGCAGAGTTGGATAAACTCGTCGCTGATGCCACTTTGGCGCCTGCAGGAATTTGATTCATTCGTTATGATTTCGATATATGAGGATACCTAGAAGTAGCTTTCTCTTCGCTGACTCAATTTCGTCTAGAGTGATACTCGTATCAACGTCTAATATTCTGCAGGCAGTACTAATGTCCATATGAAATCAATCCTCCTTAAGATCATGGTTCTCTTGGAAAACCGCCGTAATCAGAATGCCTTCCTCTGTTGTGGTCAGTACGATATTTCTATATCGTTTCGATTGATTAAACGTCCTCACCGATAGGACCTCTGAATCGAGAATCGGATAAAACTTTCCATTTGTAAAAATCAGGATCCGATCATCGGTTTCTAGTACAAGCCCAAAACTAGCTGGATGCATGCTGAGAATGCGGAGATTCGTTTCCTCCGTTTGGTATACGCGCCTAAAAGTGACAACAGGTTCTCCTTCGCGTTTGCGGAGACCTACAATTATGAATTGTCCACTACTAGTATGGATGAATAGGCGATTATCCGAGTTGTAAACTGCCTTCACTGAGCCACTGTTCTTTAAATCAGGAAAAGAAACATCATTGAGTAGATACCCGAGATCTAATGTGATCGGATTGAAGTCAGTTAGCACTGTTCGCTCTGCTTCGAATCCCCGTGAATCAGTTTTTTCACCTATCCCTTTAAGCAGAACGGGGTTTGTTCCATTTGCGTAATTTATCAGATCATGGTTTGCCCATGAAGTCCGTTGTGATTTTTCAGCAACGCGCCGTAGTGGCTGAGGTTTCTCTAGACCTGTCCGGCCAAACTCATCGAACCCACTAAAAAGACCTTCGTCTCCACATGACACGTTGACTGATCCGTAACCTGCCAAGGTGCTCATGCTTCTTGCATCATGCCGCTTTATGAGAGGACTCAGCATTTCGATTTCATTATTTCCCATATCCGTATCCAAATGATATAGGCCGCTATCGGCCGCAAGATATATGCGTCTATTGTAGATTGCAATATCCAATAAGACGTGCGTGTGTATTTGAAGGCCGAATTCAAGCTGTAAATATTTGTTATGTGCTTTGATTTCATAGTATGGCTTTTGGGATGCCCGATCAAGGGTTGCTAGAAAAACACCGAGAAACTCAGGGTTTTTGAGCAAGGCGTTGAATTGGGCACTTGGACGCGGCGACCAAAAGTTCTCGATACTACACCAGTAGCTATCCAATTATTGACCAAATCATCTGGAGGCGCGTCGTTATCGCCATTATTATAGGGCGAAACTGGATACCCATGCCAAGGATCTGCAGAATTGGATGTAGACGGAAACTTACATTGGCGTTCGTCGTTGCATCCAAGTATTGTCGCTCCGTGGTTTTGAATTCCCCAGTAATGCCCTTTCGAATCTTGCCAATTTCCATAGAGCGAATTCCGTTTTGATTTACTGAATGGAATCTGGTAAGCTATACCCATGAAAGCATATTCTCAGGACTTGCGCGACCGCGTGCTCGCCGCCTGTAAAGCAGGGGATCAATCCCAAGCCGCGATTGCCGAGTGGTTTGATCTCAGTGTGTCCACCGTCGAGAAGTGGTGGCACCAAAAGCGGACCACGGGCAAGGCCACTCCGCGCACCCAAACCCACGGTCCCCAGCGCACGCTCCACACCTGTGCCCCCTTCATCCGCGCCGAGCTCCGGAAACACCCTGACCTCACGCTCGCGGAACTGTGCGCCCGCGTGGCCGAAGTCGAGCATGTGCACGCCAGTCCCAGCATGATGTGCCGGGAATTACAGCACTTGCAGCTGCCGCGAAAAAAAAGTCGCTCCACGCCAGCGAGCGGAACACCCCCCGCGTCCGCCGGCTCCGCCGCACATTTATCCAGCGCCAGACCGACGAATGGCAGGCCCTCCTCGCACACCTGAAATTCCTCGATGAAAGCGGGGTGAATTTGGGCATGACCCGTTTATTTGGCCGCGCGGCCCCGGGGCAACGGGTCGTCGATGTCACGCCAGGGGATGCGGGACCTCACTATTCGCTGCTTGCGACCCTCAGTCTGCAGGGGATTCAAGCCCCGTGGTTGATGCAAGGTGCGATGGACGGGGCCGCGTTTGAAGTGTACATCGCCCAAGTGCTGGTGCCGAGCTTGCAGCGCGGCGATATTGTCCTGATCGACAATCTGTCTTTTCACAAAGCGACGCATATTCGCCGGTTAATTGAATCGGCCGGGGCGCGGCTGGAATTCCTGCCGCCCTATTCGCCGGACCTGAATCCGATTGAATTATGTTGGTCAAAAGTCAAGACGGCCCTGCGCACCGCGAAAGCACGCACGTTCGACGCGCTGGTGGCCGCCCTGGACGCCGCCTTTGCGTCGGTCTCGAACCAAGATATTGCTGCCTGGTTCGCTCACTGCGGCTACGCCAAGCCATAAATTAACATGGAATTCGCTCTAAGATACACCGGTTTTCTCAGAGAGGGTATTGTCTTTTCGGATACGTAATAGCTCGCGCGCCAGGACAACCAGCCCCAACGTAATCAGCACAACTGCCAAGCCAGGTATTTCGAACGGCAGGCCAAACACCGAACCCGCCAGTTCGACCCCTCCCAGCACCAGCGCGATGATGCCGAGTGTGGTCGTCAAGCTCCCCATGGGAATTCCGTTCCGCGCGCGGGCTGCGTTCAGACCGAGCAAAATCAGGCCGATGCCGGCCCAGCCGATGCCATGGGGCAGGAATTTGAACAGCCCGATGTCGGAATCTGCAATGCCCCACCAGATAAACAACGCGCCCCAGGCAACCGTCTCAAAATCGTGCTTCACTGTTCGTGCGGCGTCCATTTTGCCTCCTGTGAATAGCTGATCGTACGGCATCTCGCTTCCAACTATATAGACGGAGGGCGGGCAGGAAAGGGTACACCTTTAACCGGTCAAAGCTATTCTTCAGGAAGCCATTCTTCGGGTTTGCAGTGAAGCTCAATTTCCTTGCGCAGTCTTGTCCTGGAGCGGTGTAATCTGATTTTGACCACATTCACGCTCAATCCGAGAATTTCGGCAATCTCGTTGTTGGGCAACTCTTCCATGTCGCTCAGGACCAGAACCGCCCGGTAATTCGCCGGGAGACCTCCAACAAAATCCCGAATACACTCACTCATTTCTTTTCGCACCAGGGAGGTTTCAAGCGAAGGCGCCTTTTCTCCCGTCCACACATCTTGATCCTCAAGTTCCATCTCGCCCCAGCCACGTGAATCCTGAATCGTCCGTTGGAAAGATGGGCTATCGATCCGGTCCAGAGCGGCGTTGGTCGCGATTCGATAGATCCACGTGGCGAGTTGAGATTCGCCTCTAAAGGTCTCGATGGCTCGGCTGATCTTGACGAAAACCTCCTGCGTCAGGTCCTCTGCTTCTTGTTCGCCCACCATGCGTGTCAGATAGCGGTGTATTCTCGGCCGAAAGGTCTCGTATATTTTCTCGAATTCTAGCTCATCGCGAATCATACCGCTCGCTCCTTTCGGAGTCTGAACCTGGCTTGCTTGGAATGAATCAGGCCGGCTTGTGCTTGATGAACGTGCCGCGGTTATACTCTTCGACGGCGAGTTGCAATTCCGTTTGCGTGTTCATGACGATGGGGCCATACCAGGCGACAGGCTCGCGAATCGGCTTGCCGGACAGGAGGAGAAAGCGCACCGGCTCGTCTTGCGTCGAAACGACGACCTGTTCGCCATCGTCGAACAGGACCAGATTCGTGTTCGTCGCGGTCTGTTCAGCAAAACGGCCCTGGCCATCAATCACATAGGCCAGGACGGTATGCCCCAATGGGGTTGCGTGAATAAATTCGGATTGAGTTGGGACCGTCACATCCAGGTATTCCGGATCGGTGATAACATCCCGGACCGGTCCCGACACCCCTTGAACCTCGCCGCAAATGATGCGAATCGTTACTCCGCCGTCCGTAGAGATTTGCGGAATCTGGCTGCTTGTCACATCCCGATAGCGCGGGGTCACCATCTTGTGCGAGGCCGGGAGATTGGCCCACAACTGGAACCCACCCATGCGCCCCGCGGCATTCCCCTTGGGCATCTCCTGATGGATGATCCCGCTGCCGGCGGTCATCCACTGGACATCCCCTGCGCCGATCACCCCTTGATTGCCCAGGCTGTCCCCGTGCTCGACCGTCCCCTCCAGGATATAGGTAATGGTCTCGATGCCGCGGTGTGGATGCCAGGGAAAGCCCTTGAGATAGTGCTGCGGATTGTCTGAACGAAAGTCGTCGAGCAGCAGAAACGGGTCGAACGCCGCCGTGTCGCCAAAACCAAATGCCCGTTTCAGGTTGACGCCGGCGCCCTCGACGGTGGGCTTGCTCCTGATGAGCTTGCCAATCCCTCTACTTTTCTCCATCCGGCTCCTCCTCGTTTTGCTTGGCTCTACATCGCCATTCGCCTACTCGACTATCAGGCTATTGGACCATCGGCCGGCGCGCTTGCGGCCCCTGCCCCCGCCGGTACACCATGATCGTCCGCTCAAACTCGATCACGACCTGCCCGTCCTGGTTCAACCCAGTCGTCTTGAACCGCACAATTCCCATATTCGGCCGGGATTTCGACTCGCGCTTGTCCAGCACCTCGCTCTGCGCGTAGAGCGTATCGCCGTCGAACACCGGGTTAGGTAACCGTACCTTGTCCCACCCCAGGTTGATCGCATTCTGCGAAATGTCCGAGACCGAAAGCCCAGTCACGAGCGCCAGCGTCAAGGTCGAGTCTACCAGCGGCCGCTTCCACTCTGTCTGCGCCGCGTACACGCTGTCAAAGTGGATCGGGTTGTTGTTCAGGGTTAACAGCGTAAACCAGATGTTGTCCGCCTGTGTGATCGTCCATCCGAGCGGGTGCGGATAGATGTCGCCCACCCCGAAATCCTCGTACTCTCGCCCGTGCCATCCCGGTTTGACTGCCATATCATTTTAATAGTCGCGATAGGTCTGAGAGATCTTGACGACGGCGTCCTTGTGATGGAGAAAGAGTGCGGCCAGCGTGGGGTCAAAGTGCTTGCCGGTCTCCTCCCACACCAGATCGAACGCCTCGGCAAGCGGCCACGCCGCTTTATACGGACGACTGGAGGTGACGGCGTCAAAGACATCGGCGAGCGCGAGGAGCCGCCCCAACAGTGGAATATCCTTCCCTGAGAGCCGATCCGGATAACCTGTCCCATCCCAGCGCTCATGGTGGGTCAGGCATCCGATGCGCGCCACGCTCAGCAACTCAGAGGGGTGATCGCCAATGATTCGCGCGCCAATCCGTGTATGCTCCTGCATGATCTGCCGCTCTTCAGGCGTGAGGGGCGCGGGTTTCAGCAGAATGTGATCGGGGATGCCGATCTTGCCGATATCGTGCAGGGGCGCAATGGTGAAATACAGATCGGCGATCGAGTCGTCCAGCCCGGCGGCCAGGGCCAGGAACCGGACGTAGTGGCTGACGCGTTCGACGTGCATCCCGGTCTCGTGATCGCGTTGCTCACCCGCCCGGCCCAACTGGCGAATCAGCTCGCTCCGGGTCGTTTCGAGCTCGAACGTTCGCTCGCGCACTTTGTCTTCCAGGCTGGCGTTGAGCAGCAGCACCTGCTGGTTGAGCTCGGCAAGCTGCTGGACCGTTTCCTGAAGCGCGAGCCGTTGACTGAATAACTCGATAAAGACCCGCACCTTGCTGAGCAAAATCTCGGGGATGAAGGGTTTGCTCATGAAATCGACGGCGCCCGACTCGTAGGCTTTGCGATGGTGGTACTCATCCGCATACACCGCGGTGACGAAAATGACCGGTAGGGTCCGGGTGAGGGGATCGCCGCGCAACCGCTCGACCAGCTCATAGCCATCCATGCCGGGCATTTGCACGTCGACAATGGCGACACAAAAATCGTTCTGCCGCGTCAGGTCGAGCGCCACGGCGCCGGAGGTCGCGGGCAGGACCTCGACATCCAGCCGGGACAAGACGCGGTCGAGAATGTACAGGTTTTCGGGGTAGTCATCCACAGCCAGGATTTTGGGGCGCGCAGCCATCATGTACCTCGGTGCCTAGCGGCAGAATTATATTTTATAGACGGTTCGGTGTCAACGCGGTATTGACAATCAGGGAATCCACGGTGAAAATGGGAGCGGTAACCGGCGCTGTTCCGGGACCGCGTCCGGCAGAACCCTATCCTCCCTGCGAGCGTCTTGATAACCATGGCAAAAAGAATCCTGATTGGGCTTGGCGTGGCCGTCCTTTTCATGTCGATCGTGCTGAGCACGGCGATCCTGCTCACCCCCTACCTATCGCGCCAGGTCGCGCTAGCCAACCCCTCCGCCATATCCGCCACCCCCACGGCAACGCCCACCTCATTGCCGGCGCCTACGGCCACAGCCACGCCCAGCGCCACGCCCATCGAAGGCGCTGCGTTTGCGGTTACCCGCACAGACGCGGATGGCAAGACCAACGCACTGGACCCGTTCCTGCACACGCCGCTTGTCGTCCAGATGCTGGACGCAGACACCAACGCCCCGCTGCCCGGCATCACGACCTATTTCGTGAGCAAAGGGTCCGACCTCCTCGTCGTCGCCATCGATCCGCGCCGCCGCTACCTTACCGCCCTGCGCCAGGTCACGCATCAAAAGATCGGGCGGGGGCCATTTGTATTCTCCGGCGGGATTGCAGCGTTACCGGCGTTGAACGGCGCCGATGTGTTCGTCTCAATGCACCCTCTCACGGATGCGGCAACCGCGGCAGACTGGCTCGCGCTCGGCGCCGAGATACCCGCGGTCGAACATTTTCTCCCCGCGCAGGACGAATGCGTCAATGCCGACCAGATCGTCATGGGCGCGCATACCATCATCGGAGGACCGGTATCGATTCTCCCGGTCGCGCCGCTGGTCGCAGGCGATGCCCGGACTACGCCGCCTGGCGATTGGGCCTGGCTAGCCTTGCGCGGCGAGATAACCGGCAAGATTGAAGGGGCGCCGGCGCAGAGTACCCTGGGAACGCTCCTCGCGGCCGGGGGCGGTGCGCTGCGCTTCAAGGTCTATGCCCTCGACAGGACCCCCACCGGCGACAGGCTCGCCGTCCTAGCCGGCTGGTGCCTCGAACCGCTGGACCACGCGAGTCCGGATTCGCTTTTGAAATGGGTGGAATACGGCATGCGCCACGGCGATCCGTATGCCCTCGCGCAGTTGGTCGCCGATCCCCCCTATGACACGGTGCAATACGGACCCTATCGCTTTGAAAATCAGGGGACCCTGAACCGCGAAACGCTCGGCCGCGAGGCACAGGCCGCCGGCCTCAAGAGCGCTCAATGCCTGGGGTACGCAATCTATCGTGCAGGGGAACGGATCGAACTGTTCGAAATCTTTACATCCAACTGGAGCGCGGGGTGGGATACGGCGCAAGCGCGCGGCACGCCGTACGCGGTCCTCGCCTTTTTGCCGACCAAGCGGAGCGCGGGCACCCTCGCCACAACCGACGGCCTCTATCTGAACTATGTGGGGATTCCGCGGGCGAGCGACATCCCCCGGGACCTCGCGCCCTGTCCGGACCTGCTCGCGCCGCCGGCCGGCGCGACCCCCACCCTGCCGCGCTAGCGCACCAGGCGCAGGCCACAGGGCAGGCGCGCTTTATCCCAACTTACCCATCTCTTCAATCACGCGCGCCGCTTCCCGAAGACCCACCAGATAACCCGATTCGTATGACTCGGTCGCAAGCTGATACAGTCGAATCTGTTCCTGCACCTGATAGCTCTCGGCCCCCAGGTTGGCGAGGTTGGCCCGCGCCTGGAACGCAAATTCGAGCCCGTCATGTCGCCCCAGCGCGAACAACATCTGCGCATAAAGCTGCGGACGCACGGCGTCATACCCACCATCCGGCGATTTGATCTCTTGCTGCTGGATCAACTGAATCGCCCAGACCATTCCATCGCGATACCCTTCGATGCGCAAGTCCGAAACGGTGTGCGGTTCAGCGTCGGCCGGGTCGCTGCTCCGCGCATCGAGATTCGTCAACTCTTCGCGCAGCCGGCCCAGCGCGCCCAGGGTGTGAATGGCAAGCGCCAACGCCTCCACATAGCCATCCGCCTGAAATAGGCGGCCCCGGAGCGGCTCGAGAATATGCGCTGAAAGTTCACTTGAATAGTATTGATTTCGCATCGCGATCTCCAGGTCAAGAATTGGCGCCGACGTGATCTCTGAACGGCGCCGTTCTTAATCCGCCTTGGGGCGAAACCGAATCACAAAGAGAGCCAGACCGACGACCACGGCCGCGCTCACCCACACCCCAAACCAATCCAGCGGAATATTGGCGCGTCCCACCGGAATCGGCGCCATCGCGGGATTAATATATCCATCAAGCCGGTTTAGCGCAGGGGTCGGCGCGCCGGTGGCACGCGCGAGTTGGTGGAGCTCGGACGCGAGTTGCTGCATCTCGTCACGCGCGACATTCGCATGCGCCGCGAGCGCCAGCCGGGCCAGCTCGGTCTGCATCAGCCGGCCAAGCGCGAACACGAGCAACGGTTCGGGAAGCCATTCGTACAGCAATGCACCGGCCGGCAGCAGCGGAACGCCGCCAGCATGCAGCACTTGAAACCCCTCCCGCGCGGCGCGTACGAGCAACACCAATCCATCGCGCGTCCGCGCCAGGCGTTTGTTGTCTCCGCCCGCCAGGTAGAGCGCACCCGCAATCGGGACCACGAGCGCGGCATGGGTCCAGAGCCACGCGTCCATATGGGGCGAGACATCCACCTGAAACCCGGCCCCTTCCAGCAGACCCACAATCGCCTGCAAGCGGAGGGACAGCCCCCCATCGGTTTCGCCAATCGTCACCCGCGGCCGGCGGCCGCCCATGCCGGCGGCATAGCGAATGACGTGCCCCTGCCGCGTCCCACCCGACGACGCAAAACCGAGCAGGACCCGCTCCCGTCCGAGCGCGCGAACGTATTCCTCCGCCCCGGCGGCATTATTGCCCAAAAAGAGGACATTCGGCGTATTTCGATTTGCAGCCAGGTCTGGCAGAACGGAAGGGATCTGGTTCTTGCGCACAAGGACAATGACCAGCTCGTATGCATCGTCAGGCGCCAATCGCTCGACCACGGTCACACGCGTGACCGTTTCAGTCCCGGTTCTCGCGTCTTGCAGCACGATCCCCTGTGCCCGCAAATCGGCCAGCCGCGGCCCGCGCGCGAGCAGGGAAACGTCATTCCCCGCGTCCTGCAATCGCGCCGCGTACAGGCTTCCCAGAACGCCAGCGCCATAAACCAGAACCTTCATCCCCCAAGTTTAGCACATTTACTGTACCGCGCCTAATGAGAAAGGGTGCGACCCCCATCCCCTACCCCTTCCCCCGCCGAGCGGGAGAAGGGGTGCCAGATTCTCCCTCCTGCCACGCACGAGAAGGGTGTCACATTCCCGCTCCTGCCACGCACGAGAAGGGGTGTCACATTCCCTCTCCCGCTTTGCGGGGGAGGGTTAGGGTGGGGGTGGTTGGTACAGAATTTTGACCGGGTAGGAACCGAAACCACAACATACTTGTGATAAATTTCTCAAGTGAAATTATAGCACGTTTCTTTTTGCGTGCGCGTAGAGGGAGGCTCTCTTGCTATTCTTTCCAACTCGTGCGGAAACCCGCCCGCTTGCGGAGACGGTCAACGCGAGAACAGGCCTGCATGTCCAGGATTGTTACCAGTGCGGCAAGTGCAGCGCCGGTTGCCCGGTCTCTGCCTTTATGGACCTGGGGCCGCACCAGATCATGCGCGCCGTGCAGTTGGGGCAGACGGACCTCGCGCTCGGCGCTTCAACCATCTGGCTCTGCACCGGCTGCCAGACCTGCGCTACGCGTTGTCCGATGGAGCTCGACCCGGCCCACGTTATGGACGCGCTCCGTCACCTGGCACGCGAACAAGGAATCGAGCCGGCGGAAAAAGGGGTCGTCCTCGGCAACAACCTCTTTATCGAATCCATCAAGCGCCTCGGGCGCCTCTACGAAGTCGGACTGGTGGCGGGAATCAACCTCGGCACGCTCCACCCATTTGACAATGTGCTCGACGTCGGCCTACCGCTATTCAGCAAAGGCAAGCTCCATCTCTGGCCGGGCCGTATTTCAAGCGGCGCCGTCGCGCGCCTGTTCTCGAACAAGGGCGCGACTGATGGACCGGGCGAGAAGGAGAACGCCGATTCTAACCGGAGCGAAGCGTGATGCAATCCTATAGCTATTATCCGGGCTGCTCGCTCCACGGCACCGCCGTCGAGTACGATCATTCCCTCAAGCTCGTCGCCGGCAAGCTCGACCTCGCGCTGCACGAGCTCGCCGATTGGAATTGCTGCGGCGCGACGGCGGCGCACAGCACCGGCGAACTGCTGGCTCTCGCCCTGCCGGCGCGCAACCTGCAGATTGCTGCCCGCTCCCCAGACCCGCTGCTCGCTCCCTGTGCCATGTGCTATAACCGGATGAAGGTGACCCAGCATGCCCTGCTCGACCCGGCCCGCCGCGCCGAGATCGAACAGGTGCTCGGCGGCAAGGACGGCCTCGGCCAGGTGCAAGTCCTCTCCATCCTCCAGGCGTTGGCCACACCCGAGATGCTCGCCGCGGTCGCGAGCCGCGTCGTCCGGCCGCTCAAGGGGCTCAAGGTCGTCTGCTATTACGGCTGCCTCCTGGTCCGCCCGCCCAACATTCTGCCTACCGAAGATTTTGAAAACCCACAGGGCATGGACCGGCTGGTGAGCCAGCTTGGGGCCGAGGCGCTCGACTGGCCATTCAAGACTGAATGCTGTGGCGCAAGCCTCGCGCTCGCCCGCACCGACATTGTCCTCAAGCTCGGCCAGCGCCTCTTGCAGATGGCGCGCCAGGTCGGCGCAAACTGCATCGTCACCGCCTGCCCCATGTGCCACAGCAATCTCGATACGCGCCAGAGCCAGATCAAGGCCAGGCTGGGCGACGATTTCGCCATGCCGATCTTTTACATCACCGAGTTGATGGGGCTGGCCTTTGGGTATGGGCCGAAAGAGCTCTATATCGACAAGCACTTGACGGACGCAACCGGAATCTG
>JBAVQS010000249.1:0-2358 GCA_049694275.1 Anaerolineae bacterium
GCATCTTTCATCGCGTTGCCATTCGCATCAAGCTGCGGCTGCTGATAGCTTGTCGGCTGCACGAGATTCGCCGTGGGATAATCGCCAAAAGTTTGCGGGGTACCCTGCCAAACCAGCAATAACGCCATCACAATCGACAAGGGCAGCAGGATGTAGAGGGTGCCGCGCGTCAGGTCCACCCAAAAGTTGCCGATGGTCTTGGTTGTCTTGCGCGTGAACCCCCGGATGAGTGCGATGAGAATCGCCATGCCGGTCGCAGCCGATACAAAGTTGTGGAAAGCCAGGCCCAGCATCTGGGTCAGATAGCTCATCACCACCTCACCGCCATAGTTCTGCCAGTTAGTATTGGTAGTGAAACTGACCGCCGTGTTCCATGCCAGGTCCGGCGGAACCGCCGGAAATCCTTGGGGGTTCAAGGGCAAGGAGCCCTGGAACCGCTCCAGCGCGTACAGCCCGAGCAGGCCGACCAGGTTGAAAAGGAGCATTGCGATGGCATAGGTCTTCCAATCCATCTCCTGGTCAGGCTTGGCGCCAAAAAGCCGATAGAGCAGGCGCTCAAGAGGACCGAGCACACGGTCGAGGCCGATAGGTTGTCCCTCATACACGCGCGCCATGTACCAGCCGAGCGGTTTCGCGAGGGCGGCCAGCACGACCAGATACAGCACGTTTTGCAAAATGCCATTGACGGTCATGAGAACGCCTCCGGCTTGAGCATGGCGATGACCAGATAAATGAACAAGGCGACGGTGATGATGCCGCCGACGATGTAAATGATGCTCATCTTTTTCTCCTTAAAATCACTCGAAATGACAATTGCACAGGACTAGACCCGTTCGCACAATCTCATCAACAGCCATGACAGGCCAAAAAAGAGCACGGTCGCTGCAATATAGACAAAATCCATATCAAAAGGCCCTCCTGAATCATTAACTGTATTCATTTAACCATAAAGGGGATTAAGACGGGGTCAAGATTTGCGCCGGGGGCATTAAGATGGCGTTAAGATGAAGAGAAAAAAAGGGCACGGCCCTCAAGGTCTCGCAGACCTTGAGGGCCGTGTGGTTCGCCCGTTCTGGATGTGGACGGTGGATGTGTATGCGCGGTATTACATCTGATGGCGGCTAAACTCTTGCCGCAATTGCTTGCGCCGGGCCGCATCCTCCAAAAAACTGCTCTCGATACCCGTGAGTTGCAGCGCGTGCAGTTCGGCGATGGTGAAATGAAATTCTTGCGCGAGGAGCGCCAGCTCGCGCGAGAGATTGGTTCGGGAAGTAATGGGATCGTCGTCTCCGATGGTCACCCGCACGCCCGCCTGGATGAACTGGCGAACGGGATGATCGTGAATGGAAGGCACGGCGTTCGTGTGAACATTGCTCGTCGGACAGATTTCGAGCGTCGCGCCGCGTTCGTTAATCAGTGCAATCGTATTGGGATCCTGGATGCTGTGTACCCCATGCCCGATGCGGGTTGCGCCCAGTTCGGTCAGTGCGTAGCGCACCTCTTCCGACCCGCCGGCCTCGCCCGCATGGACCGTAATTCCCAGCCCGCCCTCACGCGCAATGTCGAACGCTTCCTTGTTGAGCGCGGCCGGGTGCTGTAGCTCATCGCCGGCGATATCAAAGCCGACCACGCCCGCCCCGCGAAATTCGAGCGCAGTTCTGGCGAGCGCGATGTTTACCGCGGGCGGGTGATGGCGCAGAGCCGAGATAATCAACCGGCAGGTCACGCCGTACTGCGCTTCGGCATCCTCCAATCCGGCGAGGATGGCCGCAATAACCTCGCGTACAGATAAATCCGGGGTCGCGTGGTTGACCGGACCCGCGCGCAACTCGAAATAGCGCACGTTGCAATGCGCCGCATCCTCAACTGCTTCCCGGCTGATTCGCCGCAGCGCGAGGGCGTTCTTGAGGATCGGATAATTGAAAATGATCTTGGCGAGGTAATCGACCAGGTTCCGCTCTTCGCCGGTTACCTGCATCATGCGCGGCAGGTCCGCCGGGGAGACCGGGAGCGCGATCCCCTCCTCATGCGCCAGTTCGACAAAGGTCTGCGGCCGCACCGAACCTTCGAGATGCGTGTGGAGGTTGCACTTGGTCAACTGTCGAATCTCGTCGGGAACTGTTTCCGGCGAGAGGAATAGTGTGGGCGTCGCGGGTATTGCTGATTGTCGATTCAATTCCTGGCGAGGGGCGGTTGATGACATGCGTCTATGAGCTCTGTTTCACCGATCTTATTTTGATGTCCGGTCGCCGCTTTCACCCTGTCCTCTCGGCGGCGCCTTGGCCGCCTGGGCGAGCTGGGCGCGGATCGCTTGCTCCTGTTGCAAAGCCGTTTTCAACTGCTTGTGCAGCCGTGCAT
>JBAVQS010000250.1:0-67577 GCA_049694275.1 Anaerolineae bacterium
CCATTATAGTCTGTGCGTTTGGCATTGACAATCCCCCTGGAAGATTATCGGTTGGGATTGTGGTAGAATAGACCCGTCTCGATGCTAACCTTTCCCCTCCGCGGTCGCCGTCACTGGCAGCGCTATCGTGATATTTCACAGATTCTGCTGCGGCACGGGTTCGACCAACTCGTCGACGTGCTGGAACTGGCGCCGTTCGTTTCGCTGCCGGCTCGCTGGCTGCGCCAGCGCCGGACGAGCGAGGACGCGACCGGCCCGCAGCGGTTACGACGCGCCCTCGAAGAGCTCGGCCCAACGTTCATCAAGCTCGGGCAGATCCTCAGCACACGGCCGGACCTGGCGCCTCCCGATTATATTGCCGAGTTGACCAAGCTCCAGGATAGCGCCCCTCCCTTTCCATCAGAAGAGGCGCGGGCCCTGATTGAGAGCGAGTTGGGCCGGCCGGTGATGGAGCTGTTCACGTCGTTCGATGACACGCCGGTCGCCGCCGCCTCACTTGGTCAGGTGCATCGGGCCGTTCTTCTCAATGGTGAACGGGTCGTCGTCAAAGTCCAGCGCCCGGACATCCAGGAACGGATCAAGACCGACCTGGAGATTTTACTCGACCTGGCGCGGCTGGCGCAGGACCGAACCCCGCTGGGACAGTATTACGATCTCGCCTCGATCGCCGAAGAGTTTGGCGATACGCTGCGCGCCGAATTGGACTATCAGCGCGAGGGCCGCAACGCGGACCGGTTTCGCCACAACTTTGCCGGCGATCCCGCGATCTATGTCCCCAGGGTGTACTGGAGCCAGACCACGCGCCGCGTGCTCGTGCTCGAAGAGCTCCAGGGATACAAGATCAACGACCTCGCCGCACTGGACGCCGGCGGGATCGACCGCCACCGCCTGGCGATCGAAAGTGCGCGCCTCATCGTCAAACAGGTCTTTGTCGATCACTTTTTCCACGCCGACCCGCATCCCGGCAATTTCTATGTGCTCCCGCCCATAGCGCCGGATCAGCCACCCCGCATCGGCGTGATGGATTTCGGCCAGGTGGGCTGGATCGACGACAAGACGCGCGAGCGCCTGCTCCGGATGATGGTGAGCGTCGTGCGCCAGGATACGGAAGGGATTGTGGACGAGTTCATCCGCATGGGCGTCGTCGAATGGGGCGACGTGGACCGGCCGCGACTGGAGCGCGACCTGCGCGGATTTTTGAACCGCTATCGCGGCCAACCGCTGCAAGAGTGGAGCGCGCGTCAGGTGATGAGCGACAGCATCCCCATCGCGTTTCGCCATCATCTGCGCTTTCCCTCCGAATTGTGGCTCCTCGGCAAAACGCTCGCCATGTCCGAGGGACTGGGCCGCCAGCTTGCGCCCGACTTTGACCTCTTTGCCGTCGCCGAGCCGTATGCACGCCAGCTGTACCTTGAGAGCGTTTCGCCGCGGGAAATGAGCCAGCGAGCGGTGGAGAGCATGAGCGAATGGGGCGAAGAATTGTTCCTCCTCCCGCAACAGATGCGTCGCATGATCGAGCGGATGGAGCGCGGCGCTTTTCAGGTAAGCGTACGCGATGAGGGGCGCAGCGTGCAAATGGATCGTTGGGACCGGATTGCAAATCGGCTCACGGCCAGCCTGCTGATAGCCGCCTTTATCATCGCCGTTTCGATGCTCGTCCCGCTCCTCACCTCCGAGTTCT
This sequence comes from Anaerolineae bacterium, assembly GCA_049694275.1. GTDB lineage: Bacteria > Chloroflexota > Anaerolineae > UBA4142 > SHND01 > JBAVQS01. The sequence continues at coordinate 1,682 of JBAVQS010000250.1, forward strand.
GGCGCGTCCTCGCCGGCATCCTCATTGCACTCGGCTTTGTGAATGCAACGCTCCTGACCCTCTGGCTCATTACCTCGACCTGGTTCGGCGGAAAGAAATGAGACGTTCCACCGGAACGTCTCTACAAATTTCCCCGGTAGAGACGTTCCGTCCCATTGGGATTCGTGAAACGTCTCCTATTGTAAGGTCACATCTGCGGGCAGCCCGGCCTTGAGCTCATCGCTCGCGTTCGGAATAGTCAAACGCACCGCAAATACCATCTCGGAACGATCCTGGCTGTTGTAGATGTTTGCGGGCTTGAATTCGGCCTCGGGCGCAATGTAGGTGACCTGCGCATCGAACGTCTTGCCAGAAATGCTCGGCACGTGAAGCACACCCGATTGCCCCAAATGTACGGCGCTCAACAAGCGCACCGGGACATAGAGGGTCAATTCCAGTTCCCGCGGATCCGCGAGGGTCAGGAGCGGCACACCCGGACGCGCAGTCTCGCCGGCATTGATCTGGCGATCGATGACCCGGCCCGCGATGGGGCTGGATATGCTCGTACGTCCGGCCTGCGCCTGCACCAATTTGAGGCTTGCTTGCGCGGCCGAGAGCCGCGTCTGGGCAAGCACAACCGCTTCCGGCTGCGCCCCGCGCCGGGCGATATCCTGCTCGGCCTGCGCAACTCGCAACCCCGCCTGCGCAACTTTGACCTGGTTCGCTGCGCCATGTTGGGCCGCGACGAGGTCAAGTGGGTTCTGGATGATCACGCGATAGAGGTCCACCACCTTCTGGCTCCCCTCTACGGTGAGCTGCGCCGTGCGGCGGCTCGACTGGGTCGCTTCGGCCTGCTTGTTCAAAATCTCGAGCCGCGCCTTACCCCCCATCGATTGGTCTCGCGCGGCCTGATCGATTTGGACCTGAAGCGCCGAGATTGCAGCATCCGCGCGGGCGACGTCCGCCTGTGCAGCGTTCACCTTGCCTTCCCAGATATGCGCCTGACCAATCAGGTCTTGCGGCTCTTTGAGCATCCGGACTGAATCGCCAGCGCTACCCTGTGCGGAATCGAGCTCGGACTGCGCCTGGGACACGGCGGCATCGGCCAGCGCGAGAGCGCCGGGACGAGCAGGTTCCTGTACCTGGTCCAGATTTGCCTGCGCCGTTCGGATGGCGGCCTGAGCTTCGTTCAGCGCATTCTTGAGCGTGGTATCGTCCAGGGTCAACAGCACATCTCCCAGCTTAACCTGGTCGCCGCGGCTCACGCGCATGGTATTTACCTGGCCTTCCAGCTCGGTCGCGATGCGTGTCTGGCGCTCTTCGAGCGTTCCCGAAAAGGTCGTGCCCGGTTGGGCAGCCACATTCGTGGGGAGGGCGGCGGCTGCCATCTGCTCGCCGGTAAAAGAGACCGAGGCGGGCATACCGGCCTTGATAGTCGAATCCGGATTTGAAATCTTGATCTCGACGGAGACCAACTGGGCATTTCGCTCGCTATCGGTCTGCGGCTGTCGGCCCGTAAATTCAGCCTGATCGGCGATGCGGCTCACCTTGCCACTCGCCGTCCGATTGTCCAGGTCAGGTAGCCACAGCGTCACCGCCTGATCCGTCCGCACCGCGGGCAGTTGGGACATCGGGACAAAGACGCGTAATGTCAAGTCCCCCTGAATGCTCAAGCGAACGACCGCCGAGGCCGGGCCAACCACTTCGCCCTCGCGATAGAACAGGCTCGTCACCGTGCCGGCCTGAGGGACCGTCACCCGATACTGGGCAGCCTCCGTATCCAGGCTCGCCCGCGCCGCCTGCGCCTGTGCGAGCGCCGCCCTTGCCGCCTGGATCTGAGCGGGGCCCGCGCCATCATGGAGCACCTGGAGCGCAGCCTGAGCCGTTTTCACCGACGCGGCGGCGCGATCACGAACGGCCTGCGCCTGGGTCACCCGGGCGGCAAGCGCCAATGGATCGGCAATCTGCGCCTCAATATCCTGAAGGCTCAGGTCCGCCGATTCTTTTTCGGCCTGGGCAGAAGTGACCGCCGTCCATGCCTCCCAGGCCTGGTACATAGCCTGGTTCTTTTGCTCACGCGCCCAGGTGAGCCGTTGCGTGGGCGTATTAAAATGTTTGGTGGTTCCATCAGGCAGCTTGACATCCGAGCCGTCGGCGAGGATGTTGAGTTGATCCTGCCAAAAATTATTTTCGACATCCGCCGCCTGCGCCTGCTTGACGGCGGTATCTAGACGCTGGGCTGCCGTCTGTGCACCCAACTCAGCCTGCGCCTGGATGAGCAACAGGGGCTGGGGATTATCGCGCAAGGCCTGGGCATCCGTCAGCCCTTGCTCGGCAGCGTCGAGCGCTGCCTGCGCCTGGTCTACACGCGCCTGCGCCAGCGCCAGGTCTTCGGGGCGCGCCCCTGCTTCCAATAGTTTCACCTGCGCCCCGGCGGTCGCGACATTCGCGTCGGCGATCTCGATGCGCCGCTGGACCAGATCGTCGTTGATGGCGAACAACGATTGGTTTGCCTGGACCAAATCCCCTTCCTTGACGGCGAGACCGGCGAGCCGCCCACCCACCTGGGGCGAGACATCGAGCGTTTCACCTTCAAGGAAACCGGTCCAGACACTCTGGCCCGAGCTATTATTGCTCCCAATCGGCAATTGCTGACAGCCGATCAAAAAGATACCGAAAAGAATCAGGGCAAGTTTTTTCATAGTCTTTTAGCTGCGGGCGCGGGCGATAAAGACGTCTTCCAGTGAAGGGGCGATGATCGTAATGCTGTTGACGGTAACCCCCGCCCCGCTGAGCGCCGCCTCGATCACCGGCTGGTGCGCCGGCACATCGGCGACGACAACATGAATCAGGCTCCCATAGAGCGCCACCTCTTCAAGGTCGGGGAGCTTGCGCAGTGTTTCCAGAGCGCGCCCCGGCGGCTCGCAGTCGATTTCGAGCACGCGTCCATGCATCTGGCGCTCTTTGATCTCGCTGGGGGTGCCCGTCGCGGTCAGCCGGCCATTGTGAATAAACGCCAGGCGGTGGCACTGCTCCGCCTCGTCCATATAATGCGTGGTGACAAAGATGGTCGTCCCCTCCGCGGCCAGGCGGTAGAGCAACCGCCAGAAATCGCGGCGGCTGACCGGGTCCACCCCCGCGGTCGGCTCGTCGAGGAAAAGGAGCTGCGGCTCGTGCAGGATCGCCGTGGCAAGGGCCAGGCGCTGCTTGTAACCACCCGCGAGATTGTTGGTCGCCTCATTCTCATACCCGGCCAACCCAACCAGATCGAGGACCGCCTGCCGCCGTTCGCGAAGCTGCTTGCCCCAAACCTGATAGGCGCGTCCATAAAAGTTCAGGTTCTCGACGACAGAGAGGTCGGGGTAGAGACTAAAGCGTTGTGACATGTAACCGACGCGGCGGCGAATGGCGTCGGGATGATGCACAATATCATAATCGAGCACGGAGGCATGTCCGGCGCTCGGGTGCAGCAAGCCCAGCAGCATGCGGATCGTCGTGGTCTTGCCCGAGCCGTTCGGCCCGAGAAAGCCAAAGATCTCACCGCGTGCGACCTCGAACGAGATATGGTCGACGGCGACAAAATGACCGAACTTGCGCGTCAGTTTGTCCGCCACAATGGCATTCGGTTGATTCGCTGATAACTGGCTCAAGGAACAGCACCTATGAATGTTGGTGGGTAATGAGCGAGATGAACACTTCTTGCAAGTGCGGCGCGGCAGGACGAATCTGGGTGACGCGCGCGCCGGCCGCGGCCAGCGCAGATTCGAGCAATGGAATGCGCGCCGCCGCCGAATCGACAAACAGGTGCAGCCGGTCTCCATAAACCTGCACTTCGATCACCCCTTCGAGGTTCCGCACCGTCTCTTCGGCGGTCTGCAGGTCGGGCGTGATAATGGCAACCAATTCCCCCTTGATCAACTGCTTGAGCTCGGCCGGACTCCCCTGCCGGATGATCTGGCCCTCGTGGATCAGACCGACCCGCGCGCAGCGCTCGGCCTCGTCCATATAGGCTGTGCTGATAAAGATCGTCACCCCCGCAATGTGCAGATCGCTCAGAATATCCCAAAACTCGCGGCGTGAGATCGGATCGACGCCATTGGTCGGCTCGTCGAGAAAGAGTACCTTCGGACGATGAATGAGCGCGCAGGCGAGCCCAAGCTTTTTCTTCATGCCGCCCGAAAGATAATCGGCGTTGCGTTCCTGGAACTCTTCGAGCCGCGCAAAGCGGAGGAGCCGCGTGATCTGTTCCTCCCGCTCGCGCCCACGAACCCCAAAGATGTCGGCGTAGAACTCTAAATTCTCGCGGACCGAGAGATCGCCATAGAGCGAAAAACGCTGGGCCATATAGCCGACCTGCAGGCGCAGCTTTTCCGCCTGGCGCGCCGTATCAAACCCGCTCACGCGCGCCACGCCGGCCGTCGGCTTCATCACACCGGCTAACATGCGCATGGTGGTTGTCTTGCCCGCGCCGTCCGGGCCAATAATGGCAAAGATCTCGCCCGGCGCAATGTCCAGATCAATCCCGCGCACCGCGTTGACTTTGCCAAAGCGCTTGGTCAATCCCCGCGCCTCAATCCGTCCAGTCTCAAGTGTCATGTCACCCGTCTCAAATCACACAAGTCGTCGGTTGCAGGCCATCCGGCGCCGCTTGCGACCTGTACCTTGCAGCCTATCACACTTCCATCCGGCTAAACATGGTCCACGCCGCGCCAATGGTGACGACGCCGATCGTCACGAGCGGGATCACGTGTCCCCACAGCATGTCCAGAGTCGAACCCTTGAGAAATACCGAGCGAACAATCGCCGTGAAATGCTGAAGGGGCGAGACGCTACCGAGAACCTGCATAAAGGCCGGCATGTTCTCAGGGGGGACCAAAAGCCCGGAAAAGGTGATCTCGAGGATCGCCAGCAAAAAGACGATCAAGACCGCCTGCTGCTGGTTGCTGCTGATGAGCGAGATAATCATGCCTACGCCGATCTCCGCCAGGACGAATAAGATATCCATTCCGGTCAAGAGCCACAGGCTCCCGCGCAAGGGCAACTGAAAACCGAGCGTGAGAACCAGAATCAGTAGGGCGAAATCGACGAGCCCCATGATTGCGGCCATCAATCCCTTGCCGAGGAGAAGCTGCAAGCGGCTGATGGGCGTCACCACCAATTGCTCGATGGTCCCCAGTTCGCGTTCGCGGACGATGCTGACCGCGGCGACAATCAGGACGATCTGGTAGGTGATAAACGCGAGCGTCGCCGTCAGGGTGGACCAGCGGACATTGAGCGTGGGATTAAAGGCGGTATCGATCTTGAGGTCAACCCCGCCGGGCGGCGCCTGCGGCGCCTGCGCGGTCAGAAATTGCACGGTCAGATCGCCGACCGCGCCCTGCAGCGCATTCAGAATAGTATTGGCGACGACGACATTGGTCCCATCGACGATCACCTGGACTGTGGCGCCGACCCCGGGACGCGCGGCATCTCGCGCAAAGTTGGGCGGGATGATGACCGCGACGGGCGACTGGCCGCTGTTGACCAGGGCATGCAGTTCATCAAAACTGGCGGCGCGATAGGTCAACTGGAACTCGTTCGTATTGTCGAGCGCCTGGATCAACTGCTGGCTGAGTACGCTCCGGTCCTGGTCCCATACGGCGAGGCGCTGGTTCTTGATCCCGGCGCCGGTAGACTGGGCAATGAGGGCCAGCTCGAGCATCGGCGCGATCACCAAAAAGACGAGTAACACACGGTCGCGCCAGAGTTGAATGAGCTCTTTCCAGGCCAGATTGAGAATCGCTTTAAGCATATCAGTCCACCTGCTTGCGAAACGTCAACAGCCCCAAGATAAATGGAATTGCGCCCAGCGCCACGAGGGTAAGCGCCGGCGACAAGAGCCCGTCAAGCCCCAATCCTTTGAGAAACAGTCCTCGCGTGATTTCGACAAAATGGCTCGCCGGCAAAAGGAACGAGGCAATTTGTCCAAACCCGGAGCTCGTATCGACCGGCAGCGTGACGCCGGCGAGAAAAAAACTGGGGATAAAAAAGATAATCAGAATGACGCGCATCGCAGTTCCCTGGCTGCTGATAAAGCCGCTGATAAAGAGCGTTTCGCCGAGTAGGGCAAATAGATAGCACAGCGTCAAAAGGCCCAGGTCGAGCACGCTGCCGCGGAGGGGGACCTGGAACCAGGCCAACGCCAGGAGAATCGCTATAGTGGCGCTGATCAAGCCATAGACCATATACGGGATGAGCTTGCCGAGGAGATATTCGACAGGGCGGATGGGCGCGGTGATCAGGGTCTCGAAACTCCCTAACTCGCGCTCGCGGGTGAGGGCCAGCGCAATCGCCAGGGAGGGCAGAATCATGACGATGGGAATGAGCCCCGGCACCATCGCATACATATTATTGAGGTCTGGGTTGAACCATGCTTGCGCCTGCACACCGATTGTCACGAGGTTCGAGGTCTCAGGCGCGATCTGCTTGTTGAACTCGGCTACCCGCTGGTTAAAGCGGCCCAGACTCTGGCTGGAGGTGATGGCATCGCTGCCGTCGGCGATGACCTGAATCGGCGCGCGTTGGCCGTTCACCAGATCACTCTCAAACCCGGGCGGAATGACCAGACCCACATGAATATCGCCGCGTACGAGCGCATCGCGCAGGCCCGCATAGTCGGTCAGCGTTCGCGTCAGGACAAATTTGCCGTCCGACGTGAGGGTTGCGATAAAGCGGCGCGAGGTGGCCGATTGGTCCATGTCCCACACGCCGAGCCGAGACTTTTCCACCTGCATGGCAAAGAGGTAGGAAAAGGTCAGCAGCATGATAGCCGGAGAGAGCGTGACCAGGAACAGGATGCGCTTGTCGCGCCAGATATGGCGAAATTCCTTGCGGATAATAGTCCAGAGGCGATGAATTGACATGCAGAGCCTATTTTATTGCATATTGCCTGAATGTCGAATTACACCCTTGCGCACAGAATGGCGCTTGGACCCAATCCGAACCCATTTTTGACCGGATCGTATATCTCGTGCGGATAGCATTCGTAATCAAACTGGCGCGTCCGCATCGCCCGCCCTGCGTTTCCGCCGTAGTATGGCCGGCCAGGGTGACACACAATCAACGTTTATTGACAACCACGATGAGGACACGCCGCAGATTCATTTCTGCGTGAGGTAAACCATGCTTTCCCGTCGTGAAATGTTACGCCGTGCTGCGTTATTGACGCTGGGTGCGGTTGCCCTCGACGCCTGTGGCAAACAGGCCGATACACCGGTGGCGCAAGTAGAACCGACGCGGCTTACGGCTGCGCCCACAGCACCACCCACAGTGACCGCGCCGGCCATCCCGCCGACCGATACCCTTGCAACCGTCACATCCACGCACGCCCCGGCGGCTGAACCCGCGGTCACGGTGACTCGCGTGCCCCCCTCGCCAACTCCCGATCAGGCATACCTGGCCGTTGTCCGTGGCGCCAATCCCGAAGCGATTACGCGCGCGGCGGTCGATGCGCTGGGCGGCATGGGCCGATTCGTGCATGCCGGCGACGATGTGATCGTCAAGCCCAACATCTGCATCGCCTCATACGGCCCTGAGTATGGCGCCACCACCAATCCGGCCGTAGTGGCCGCCGTCGTCAAGATGTGCCTCGAAGCGGGCGCTGCGCGCGTGCGCGTCATCGACCTCCCCTTTTCAGGCACAGCCGCCGAAGCGTACAAGATCAGCGGGATCGCCGCGGCGGTCGAGGCGGCCGGGGGCAAGATGGAAATCCCGAACATGGGAAAATACGTCGATACAAAGTTCCCGGCGACCGCGCGGAACATAAAGAACTGGCTGATTTATCAGGATGTCCTCAAAGCGAATGCCCTCATCAACCTCCCCATCGCCAAAGTCCATGATGCATCCGGACTGACCCTCGGGATGAAGAACCTGATGGGCATCGTGCGGAATCGCTCCGACATGCACCTGTCGCTGCATCAACGGATCGCTGACTTGAGTACAGTGGTCAAGCCGGTGTTGAACATCGTGGATGGCGTGCGCGTGCTGACACAGCACGGCCCCCAGGGGGGAAACCTGGATTGGGTCTTGAACGCCAACACGGTCATCGCCAGCCACGACATCATCGCCGCGGATGCGTATGCCGCACAACTCTTTTTCAAGACCCGGCCGGATAAAGTCGGGTATATCAAGCTCGGCGACGAGATGGGGCTGGGCAAGATGGACCTGACCGGGCTGAATGTGAAAGAAGTATCAGTGTGAAAAACGCGACTCTGTGGCGACGGGGGCGACAGGCAGCGCAGGTCGTAAGTGTGATCCTGTTCCTGGGCCTGGCGCTGTTGACATTTCACGGCTCGACCTTGATCCTGCCGCTCGATCTCTATTTCCGGCTCGACCCGTTGGCGGCGTTCGGCGCGATGCTGGCGGCGCGGCTCATCATGCCGGGGCTCTTGCTCGCGCTGGGGATGCTCGCGCTCGGGCTCGTGTTTGGGCGCGCCTGGTGCGGCTGGCTCTGCCCGCTCGGCGCGCTCCTCGATTGGATCACACCCCGCCGGCCGGGAAAAATCGAGCCGCACCCCAACTGGCGCGGCATTAAATATATCCTGCTGGCGTTCATCGCCGCCGCCGCGCTGTTTGGCAACCTCTCGCTCATGCTCCTCGACCCGATCACCCTGCTGAACCGCGCGCTGAGCTCAGCATTCATCCCTGGGCTCAACGTGGTGATTGCCGCCGTCGAGCCGGTACTATACAATCTGCCGCCGCTGGCCGCCGCGATCGACGGGTTCGAGTCGGGCGTACGTGGCACGGTCCTGCCCGCGCAGCAAACCTACTACCAGCTTGGCTGGGTCATGGCGCTCGTCCTCGCCAGCCTCATCGCGCTCAACTGGGTAGCGCCCCGGTTCTGGTGTCGTTATCTCTGCCCGCTCGGCGGCTTGTATGGATTGACAGGTAAGCTGGCATTCCTGCAACCGCAAGCGGTGAGCGAATGCGACCACTGCGCCCAGTGTATGCGCGCCTGCCCGACGAGTGCGATCACGGTAACCAAACAGGGATTCAAGATCGACCCGGCTGAATGCGTCCTCTGCCTCGACTGTACGGCCGCCTGCCCGCTCGCGGGGATCGATTTCAAGCTGGCGCTGCCGCGATATCAAAGGAACGCGGCGACAAATCTTGCGCCGGGGACCACCGTAGAATCGAATTCTGCGGCTGAAAAAAGCGTGGATGCGCAAAAAAGGGGTGCGGCAACGGCTGACTCGCCCGTCATGACGCGGCGACAGGCGCTGACCGGGATGGCGCTGGGGGTGGCAAGCGTTGCAATTCTGCGCACTGCGCCCGCCGCGCGGCGGGATGATCCTTATCTCATCCGGCCACCGGGCGCACGCGAAAATGGGCTGCTGGACAAGTGCATCCGGTGTGCGGAATGCGTGCGAACCTGCCCGACCGGCGGGTTACAGCCGAGCCTGATGGAATCGGGCATCGAAGGGCTGTGGACGCCGGTGCTAATCCCCCGCCTCGGCTATTGCGACTATTCCTGTAATGCCTGCGGCCAGGTCTGCCCGACTGGGGCCATTCCTCTGCTGGCGCTGGAAGAAAAACGCAAGCAGATCATCGGCGTAGCTTATATCGACCAGAACCGCTGCATCCCCTGGTCCGCGTACCGCCCGTGCATCGTCTGTCAAGAGATGTGCCCCGTGCCCGACAAGGCGATCAAGCTTGAACAGGTGGATGTCGAGACGCCGGATGGGCAGACGGCGCACCTGCAGCGCCCGCTCGTGGTTCACAGCCTGTGTATCGGATGCGGCATCTGCGAATACCAGTGCCCCCTCACCGGGCCGGCCGCGATTCGGGTCTATGCGCCGATGCAGTATCCGCTGCTGCAAGACCTGGGATAAACAGGCGACTACCTGAAGGGACTCGCGCATAGAGACGCCCCCGATTCAAATCGGGGGCGTCATGGGCGATAGAGCCTCTGCGACATCTCGATCAGGGTTCGATGCTCTTGAAAATTCTCCAGGAACGCCTGGCGCCACTCTGGATCGCTGATTCTCTGCGCACGCGCCATCAACTCGCGATAGCCCGCCTCCACGACGGTACGCCTGGACAACTGCGGTTCCACAGAGGCTCGTTCCGATCTGCCGGAGGTCTCGACAGCATCGACTATATCCGCAACCGCCACGTACACCCGCGTCGGCACGTCCATCCCCTCCGTTCCATGCTCGCACAAGTACTCCCACACCTCGACGGCGAGCCGATATGCCTCTTCCAGTCGCCCTTCCGCCAGCGCACACCGCGCCAGTCCGCTCGCGGCTTCCATCGCCCGGGCGCTCATACCGATGCGATCACATTCTGTGCGCGCCTCGGTCCAATATCGCGCCGCTCCCGGACAATCTCCCACCTGCTCGTCGACGCTGCCCAGATCCAGGAGGCACACGGCTCTCAACAACCCATCGCCGATGGCCGCCGCTTCGGCGAGCGCCTGCTCCTCCAAGCGTCGCGCCCCGCGGGGGTCCCCCATCCGCCGGTAAAGGTCGCCCAGATTTAACAAGTCATAGGCTCTCCCGCGACGGTCGCCCAGGAACTCGCGGAGCGCCAACGCGCGCTCGAGCGTGGGCCGCGCCAGCTTGTGCAGACCCAGCACATCATACTCGACGCCCAAATTCGCAACCGCCTGAGCTTCCTGCGCCCGGTCGCCCACCCGGTGCGCAATCTCGGCCGATTCAGAAAAGCAGTGTATCCCTCGCACCGGGTCCCCGGATTCGGAATAATAAAGGGCGACGCGCCCGAGAACAAAAGCGAGCGCCGTCTCATCCCCGGCGGCACGAGCCCGCGTTAATGCCTCCTCTGCCGTCTGCGCGGCCTCAGCCATTTCCCCCAGCCGCGTGAGCGCCGCCGTTTTCACCCCCAGCGCCCGCGCCTCCACCGCAAGATCCTGTGCCAGCCGCCCAGCCTCGATCGCCGCTTCCGCAGCCGGCGCCACGGCGTGCGAATCACCCATCGCACGCACGAACATCGCCCGCCGCAAATGCACGAGAGCCCGCCGCGTTAGAGCCTGCCCTGACCCCGGCGTATCGTCAAAGGTTCCTGCCAGTTCCAGGAGCGCATCGAGGTCTTCCTTTTGCGCCTGTCGTTCCCCCTTCAGGTCCAGCACGGCTTCGCGCCCCAGCAGCGCCCGCCACCGCCCCTCACGATCATCAGGCGGCAATAGTTCGAGCGCGCTGTCAAAAAAGTGTCGCGCTTCGGCCAGCGCGCTCGCCGCCTGCGCTCGCTCACCGGCCTGCAAATACCAAACGGCCGCGGTCCCCGTTTCCCCCGCCTGCGCATAGTGCTCGCCAATCAGACCCGCAAATTCATCCAGACGGCCTGCGCGCTGCGCCTGTTCCACCAACCATTCGGCGGCGGCGCGATTCAACTGCGGTCGCTCCCTTTTCAAGACACTCTCATAAGTCACATCGCGCAGCAGGTTATGGTGAAAGCTCCATTCGGTCTCGCCCGTAAATGCAGATTCCGGCTGGCGCTCGATCAGCCCACGTGGCTGGAGCGGACGGATGATCTCGTCTCCGGCCGGCAGCCCCAGCGCCTTGATCCCGCCGCTCCAAAAATTGCGGCCAAAGATCGAGCCACATTGCAGGGCGCGACGCTCGACCACCCCCAACGACCAGAGGCGTGTGAGCAAAAGATGCTGCAAGGTCATCGGCAGAGGCGCGGCGTGCAGCCGCTCCGGCGCAAACTGCCACGGCGTTCGCGTCGCATCGACGATACCCCGATCAATAAACCAGTTGACCAGCTCTTCTGCAAAATAGGGCACCCCTTCGGCCTGCCGTACGATGAGCTCAATCACATCCGGGGTCACCCCATCGACCTTGCTCAAGAGTTCGTGCGCCAGTTCACCGGTGGCTTCATCCGAGAGTGGGGCCAGATCAACCTGCACATAGTACGGATGCGACCGCAATACTTCGGGAGGACTCCAATCCGGACGTGTGGTGCCCAGCACAAACATCCCATTCAATCCGGCCGCAACCGCTCTTTCCACATTCGCCAACACCACCTCTTCCAAATACTCCCATGACGACACATCCGCCCACTGCAAATCCTCGAGCAATAATTCGACCGGCATCTCCTCGCGCGCCCGGCGCAATAACTCGCGACCGACGACGAATGCCCGCCCTTTCACCTGCTTGGGGTCGTTCCGCATCGCGCCGATAAAAGGGCTGTCGCTAAACGGCAGGCCAACCAAAAGCCCCAGGGCATGCGCGGGCTCCACCTCACGGGTCCGGGCCAATCGCTGAAAACCCTCTACCCAATCCGCTTCGGCGCGCGCCAGAGGCGCATCTTCCGCAATCTGGAACCGGTCAAAGAACATTCGCCGGACGAGCGCATAAGGCTGACTCTGATCGCGGGCAAAGGCCCGCGCCTGGAAAACGCGCACCTCCTCTTCTCGCATCTCGGTCCAGTCCCGAAAATCCTGGAGCAGACGGCTCTTGCCGATCCCGGCCTCGCCGATTAGTTGCGCCCACACGACACACCCGTTTTCATAGGCCTGAGCATATCCCTCTTGCAAACGGGTGAATTCCTGCTCGCGCCCGACCGTGCGCGTCTGTACGCCCATGACCCCACGTGTCGCGGTCCGAAAGGCGCGCGGCTTGGCCCGCCGCACCAGATAGGTCTGGATGGGCGTGCTCTTGCCCTTGACGAGAAGTGGAGGACGTGGAGTAACGTCAAACACGCCGCGCACGTGGCGAAAGGTATCGTGGGAAATGAGAATGCCGCCCGGAGGGGCCGCCGACTGTAACCGCGAAGCCAGGTTCATCGCATCGCCGATTGCCGTGAACTCTTTATGAGAAGCAGAGCCCAACTCGCCGAGGATGACCAGCCCGGTATGCAGCCCGATTCGGACCTGTAGTTGCTGGCGTGTGCCGAGATTAGCCATCGCACCCTGCAGGTCGAGCGCGGCTCGAACTCCATTTTCAGCGTCGCGTTCGCTGGGGTGCTGCACTCCAAAATAGGCGAGGAGCCCGTCCCCGAGATAGCTATCGACCTGTCCTTCGTGCGCCACGATCAGATCGGCGGCGCTGGAGAGGAATTTGTCTACGGTCTGCCGCCATTCTTCGGGGTCGAGTTTCTCGGCAAGCGCGGTAGAGCCGACGATGTCGGCAAAGAGGATCGTAATGAGGCGGCGTTCTTCGCCCGGCGCCGGTACCGGGTTCGGTTGTGCTTGAAGCAAGGCAAGTTGTTGGCGCAGGGCAGCAACCGCCGTATCGACCATTGCGTCGCCGAGAACCAAACGCTGCGCCTCAAGCCCCGCGATGGTCGCCTCAAGCTGCTCGATCTGTTTGGGGAGAGGATCGGCCATGCCCGTTCTCCTGTCGGGGAAATCCCAGACCCGACACTATTATTCTAAACCGGAGATGGTCACCTGTCAATCAATCGCAAAGAAAAAAACCGCGCGCTACGCGGCCTGCTCCAGGACTGCAACCAGGTCATGCTCGAACTGCGTATGCCGGGGGTTGCGCAGCTTGACCCGCCCGCCCGCGCTGATTTGCAGCAGTCGGTACGGCTGGCCGTCTTTGGCGACGAGCTCGCTCCCTTTGCCCGCATCCGGTTCGCTCAACACGACGACGATCGGACCGCCGCCATCCCCCGGCGCAATGTAATAATCGCCGTTGAGACTGCTCAGGTCCGCGCCGCAAATATCCCGGGCCACGCTGGGCTCGGCGGTGTGCGAGAATCCCCGGACCCCATCCGGGCGGGGGTACAGGTCACGCAGCCGCGTAGCGAGCGCGAACCGGAGGTCGCCGATCATCTCTCGAAGGTCTGTGCTAATCATTGTGTTGCCCCTATACATCGAACAGTTGTAAAAGCTGGTCCTTTAAGGATCGTTCCGGAATCACGACAGTCGATCCGACGGTCTCTTCTGCCCTGCGAATTCCACCGAGCCGGTAGTAAAGCGCCCTCACCCGCGTCTGACTTGCGTCGGGCGCCCGTTCAAAGACGGGGCTCACATACGACGGATTATCGTACGAAAACTGCATCAGCGGAACCGGCGCGGCGAGAAAGTGGTACGTGACCAAAACCTCGCGCAGAAAGTGGATTCGGTTAATGTTCATTCGACTCCTTCCCATCGGGCGGTCGTTTGCGGCTTGACCTTGTACGCGAACGCCCGGAGATCCTGCTACGGGGTTAGACTCTGCATGAGCGCGGCGAGGTCATCCCCGGCAAACCAGCTCCGCATGCGCCCATTGATTTCCCGGCTGGTCTCGAAATGGCCGAGGACCACGAACCGGTCCGCGCGGGTCAACTCGGTCGCATACAGTTCCCCGGTATCAGCCAGCCACGACACGCGCCACGATGCGCCGTGCATTTTCCAAAACGTTCCGAAATGGAGCTCGCGACTCGCGACCCGGTCCGGCTCCTTCTTCCAGACTGCATATCCCGGTACAATGGCTAATCCGCTCATGGCATCCTCACCGTCGTGCCGCGGCGATACCCATCGGGCCGGCTGCCGCCCCAGTTTGTATAGAGTGCACAAGCTGTTGTCATATCCTGATCTGGCACGCCGAAAAAGCGGGGGGCGTGCTCGGCGCCGTTGTCATAGGAAAACTCCATCATGACAACCTGCTCGTTCTTGATATTGGTCACCATATACTGGCGCAAAAACCGGACTCGTTGAATATCCATTCTTGTTCTCCTCACAGAATCAGGCAGGAACGACCCTGCCTGATTTCTTACTCGCTTCCAACCCATCCCGCTTTAGCGGAGGGTGATTTATTGGACCTGGACGACGTGCGTTGCGTTGAGTCCCTTGGGGGTCTGTTCCTCTTCGAATTCAACCGCATCCCCTTCGTTCAAGCTGGGACGGCTACTGCCTGTATTTTCAAGTGCGGAATAGTGCACGAAAAGGTCCTTGCCCCCTTCACGGGAGATGAATCCAAAGCCCTTTGTTTCGTTAAACCACTTGACCGTACCTTTAATGCGCTCAGCCATTGTTTTGGCTCCTTGACGAGAAATAATCCGGATTCATGCTTTTCAGAAAAAAGAAAAAGCACCAGAGCACTGCATTTCTTACAGAGCCTGGCGCTTTCCAAGTTCAAGAATTTGCTGTTCCGTTCTCTTTAATTATCGCCTATTCCTATTATTTGTCAACTCCATTTTTGAGTCTTTCGTCCTCAACCTTTGGACAGCGACAGCGGGATCACGCCGTGCGCGTGCTCGTACGCGATGTCAATCAATCGCGGGAATCCGTTCGGATCGAACATCCCCTGGCCGGGGGCGTTGGTGCGCACGGCATCCTCATACTCCTGCCTTGCCCTGGCCCATGCCTCCTCAAACTCGGACGTGCTGATCATGGTCGTCTCGACGAATTCGTAGGTATCCGCGCCGGGCAGGGTTCGCCAGCCGACAAAGGCATGACCGGGCACGAGGACGATGAGCGGTTCAATGCACGCCAGTTCGAGCAGGCTCGCATAGAGCACCGTGCCATCAATGCAGTTGGCCGAGCCGCCCGCCGCCAGCGTCTCGACCGGCAGCCGGACACGCTGCGAGATTTCGCGCTCGCGCGGGTACCAGTGATCGGACGAGTCCACATACGCCAGGTTCGAGTCGCGCTTGAGCGCCTCGTATATCGCCCGGGCCTGCGCCCGCACGCTTTCCTCGATGCTCGGAAACCCCGATCCGCCTTGATACCCGATGAACTGCTGCTTGGGATGATACTTGACTGCTTGCCGCAAGAGTTGCTCGATCCGCGGGTCGTGCGGCGTCACCCAGGCGGCGAGATAACGGGCGAGGTCGGTGGTGGACCCATCGGGCGCGCGCAGCGCGAGGAGCGCGATATTGCGCGCGAGGAGCCGGATGGTATATTCGTTGTCGTCCAGCACCGCCGGGCGGGGCATAAGCTGTTCCACGGTCACGCGAAGACGCGCCGCATGAACCTCGTACAGGTCCTTGAGCGCATCCCGGTTGACGAGCGGCAAGAGCGGAACCATCTTTTTCTGCCCGCGTTCCACATCGAGCGCCGCAACCGTTGGCTCGGCAAACTGCGGGATGGTTGCGGTGACTCGCACCCGCATCTCCTCCGCCGATTTTCCCGTGTTGTTGAGCGCAACCGTCAGCCACGGAAAACGTGCGGCATCCAGTTGATAGGCATACGCGGTCGGCAGCGATTCCGAGAGCAAAGTGACCGAGACCAGCGGCTCTGGTGCAGCCGGGGTAGCACCGGGATCGCTCGGCGTCGTTACTGGTGGTGTAACAGTCGGTTGCGCATCCGGTACGCTCGCGCTGGACAGGATGCCCAGCGGATCGGTCTCCAGAATCTCAATCCCGCGGTCGCGCCACATCTCGACATCAGCCTGCGGCAGTCCTGACCAGACGGCAAACGCTCTTTTCGCAAAGCGACTCTGCGCGATCTGGTCCCAGATAAAGCGCATGTCCGGGTCGGCCAGGTTATAGCCGACAAAGAGGACCGTGTTCCGGCGCAGCGCCTGTCGAACCTCGTCGACCAGATTCTCGCGGTCCCGGTCGCGGAGCAGGTTGTTGTGGTCCTGGTCGGTCACGACAAGCGAATCCACCTGCTGCACATCGCCATAGAGCTTGATGAGGGCCGGGCGGGCCGGGTCCAGAAAAGAGAGGTTAGCATCGCGGACAACCACATTGAGCGGCGCATCGGCCTGTTGAAAGGCTCGTTCGAGCAGCAGATCATAGGCCGTCGTGATAATCGTCTTGATATCGTACCGCTTGACCGCTGCGACGACCGCGCGGTGGAACGGCTGGGGGGACTTGCCAGCAATATCGAGCGCCCGCATGAGAAAACTGGACAAGTCGTACCGGTTGCCCGCGCGGCTCACGCGCTGGGCGACATCGGCCAGCGACAGCGACTCGTCTAGCCCATACCGCCGCGCAAGGTCACGGGCCAGCTCGGTGCGCGAAGGGAGGCCGGTCACGCTGGATGGCAGGTCGCTACCGATAAAGAGCGCGAGCGTGTGATACTCCAGCGCATCGGCGAGCAGCGGCGGCAAACGCGCGGGGCGTGTTTGCGATTGCGGTTGATTGGTTGTTGGAGGAACAGACTGAGCCGATGAGGGCGGGGCAGAACTCGCGGCAGGCGCGTTTGCCTTGCCACCGAGCAGTTTAAGCACGCGCGCGAGTTGCTCCTCGCGCTCCTCCTCATTCGTCAGGTCCGCGCAATCCAGCATCGCAATCCGCGCGGGCGGCTGGCACGGCTTGAGCAAGAGCGGCAACAGCCGCTGCTTGCGCGCCGCCGGATCGCCCGTTCCAACCAGAAGCGACTCGAACTCGTTCCATTCGCTCGTCACCCAGTCAGGCGTCATGACAATGAGCGTATGGCGACTGCCATCCACTGCGCGCTCGATATTGACCAGGTGCGGCACGCCAATTGCAAAATCGCGATAGTCAATGCAGACCTTCAGACCCGCCCCTTCCAGGCGCGCCAGCAGCCAGACCTTGACCCATTGTTTGTCCGCCTTGCAGTACGAGATGAAAACATCATAGGTCGGTTCTGCCATTGTTCACTCTCCCTGTCATTTCACGCTGATTCTGGCAGTCTCGTACCGAGTCAGCCAGAGATGCTTCCAGCATGACAAAAGGAGCACGCCGTCGTCACCGTGGAAGCGACCTTGTCACCCTGGAAGGGTCTCTCCCTGACGCGAAGGCACACTTCCGCCATTTCACGCTGATCTTGCGGGTCTCGTGACGAGTCAGCCAGAGATGCTTCCAGCATGACAAAAGGGGCACGCCGTCGTCACCGTGGAAGCGCCCCTGTCACCCTGGAAGGGTCTCTCCCTGACGCGAAGGTACACTTGCGCCATTTCACGCGGATCTTGGCAGTCTCGTATCGAGTCAGCCAGAGATGCTTCCAGCATGACAAAAGGGGCACGCCGCCGTCACCCTGAAAGCGACCTTGTCACCCTGGAAGGGTCTCTCCCTGACGCCAACACACACTTCCGCCATTTCATGCTGATTCTGGCAGTCTCGTGACGAGTCAGCCAGAGATGCTTCCAGCATGACACGCGCGGTGCGCGCCCTTGTCACCCTGGAAGGGCCTCTCCCTGACGCCAACGCACACTTGCGCCATTTCACGCGGGTCTTGGCAGTCTCGTATCGCGTCAGCCAGAGATGCCCGCAAGGGACTCCTGCTGGTCGCTTCGGGCATGACATGCGCGCGTCACTCGCGGGTATGCCAGTCCTCACTCAGGTCACGCCACGTTGGGTTGGTCGCTTCGATGAGGGCGATCTTTTTTGCGCGCAACCACGGCTTGAGCTCTTTTACCCGTTCAATCGCGGTCTCTGGCGTTTCAAAGCATTCAAAGTGAACGAGGCGATCAATGTTGTACTTGCTCGTGAACCCCGGCGTCAGTTTGTGCTTGTGCTCGTAGATGCGCCGCTCCAGGTTGTTGGTCACCCCGATGTAGAGCCGGCGCGAACGGCTGCTGAGGAGATAGACATAGAATTGTCTCATACGACCATCCGCGCGGCCCTACCGCAAAAAGGCCGGGGCCGCCGCCCTTTTTTCCCCAGCCCCGCTTTGTTCTTCGGGTGATTTCCAATCACTCTCCGCCGGCGACCAGAGAAGGGGGACACCCCCTTCTCTGGACTCTTCCCCCTCCAGAGCCCCAGAGTCCAGAGTCTCCAGAGTTCAGAGTCGGAACAGGGACGCCGCCACCCGAAACCCCTGAGCGTCGCCCAGGTAGTTCGGGGGATAGTTGAAACGGTACGCACAGCGGGCGCGGCTCCGAAGGTAGTGGAAAGCGCCGCCACGCACCACGCGGGATTCACCCGAATCAGGACCTTGAGGATTTTGCGCGGGCGATTTTTTGTAATAGTCCCCCGCGTACCAATCCGCACACCACTCCCACACATTTCCCGCCATGTCCGCCGCCCCGTACGGGCTATCGCCGGCGGGCGAATATTTGCCAACCGGTGTGGTCGTGCCAATCCCAGACTCGGAAGTGTTGCATTTGTTGCTGTCGAACTCGTCGCCCCACGGATACTGACGTTTCTTGGACGAGCGGCCGCTCGCCCCTACGGACCTTTTAACTCGGTCCCACACCCCTGATTCATGGGCCGATTCATCCCAACTGGCCGTCTTTTCCCATTCTGCCTCGGTGGGCAGGCGCATCCCAGCCCAGGCGCAATAATCCCGCGCCTGATACCAACTCACCTCGACCACCGGGTGATTGGCCTTGCCTGTGGGAACCTTGAACGGCTCACCCCGGTCGTCCCTGTAGCGCTTGTAGTCGCTATTCGTCACCGGATACCGGCCAATATAATACGCGTCCAAAGAGACCCGGTGCGCCGGCTTTTCGTCGTCGCTCCCCTTATCATCGCCCATGATGAATTCCCCCGCAGGCACATAGCACTCGTATTTCAAATGGGCGCGCCATTCACCAGAGGGCTGGACGCGCTCTAATGCCCAGATCGCGGCGAGACGCGCCTGCGGATAGGCGTCGGCGAGCAGAGGAATGAGTGATGGAATGAACCGCGCCCCAAGTTGGCCCAGTATCGTCGCAGCGGCGGCGCGGGTGCGAAAGCTATCGCGCTTGAGCCCTTCGGTCGCAATCGCATCGACCGGCATGTCCTCCTTGCGCGCGCGCTCGGCCCAGTACGACGCCTCGACGCCATCGGTCAACGCCGAGCGCAAGACAAGCTCCAGTTCGGTCCGGTCGAGGCGCAAGGCCTCGCGCACCGGGGTGAGGAGCGCGAGTTTTTCCTGCGTCAGGAGGTGGCCGAATTTCTGGTAATTGCTCAACTCGCGGCGGAGGAGGTCGCGCACGTCGAGCAGGCGCAGCTCGTCCTCGCCCATCCACGCCCACACCTTGCTCACCATCACCTCGTGCGCCAGCTCGTACCGCTCCTCGTCGCCGAATTTGCGAATCACCCGCGCCGCGCGGAGGCGTGTGAGCAACTGTTCAACCTGGGCGGGGTCGAGGCCGAGCCGCGCCACCAGGTCGCCCCGCGCAATCTCCTGCCCGCTCACCGCCGCCTTGGTCTGCTGCGCGGTCACCATGCTTTTCAAGATCGCCCGCGCCTGCTAGCGCTGGCCTTCGTCGGGCAGGTCGTTCAGCACCTCGTCGAGATAACCCGCCAGGATTTCGGGTGTCCGGCCGAGCGCATCATACCGCGCCCGCGTCAGCCCCTGCCCACGCTTCTCCTTTTCCGACCACAGCCCCTGCGCCACCGCGTCCCGGTAGAGGCGATACAGGACGATTTGCAGACTCGCCGGCTCCAGCCCCCGGTCCTCGAGGTCGGCCAGCAACCGCTCCTCCAACGCCTCCTCGATGGGCAGGCCAAACGCCTCGGCCGGCCTGCGAATGGCGAGCAGCGCCTTTTCGGGTGTCAGGTTTTCGAGCCGGTAGCGATGGGCAAAGACATCCTCCCGCAGCGCTGTGGTGAGCTCGTCGAGCGCGCCCAGGTAATCGTCGCGCAGGCTGAGGACAAACCGCAGGTCGAGCGCCCGCCCATCGGCGACAGGGGCGAGGCAGGCGGCCAGCTCCTGCGCAAACGCCCGGCGAACCTCATCCCCCTGCCGCACAAAAAACTCTTCAAACTGGTCGAGCACGACCACCATGCGCCCGCCGGGAGGGAGGGCGTCCGCCATGAAATCCACAAGGCGTGTCCCCTGATCGGCATAGGCCAACCGCTCGGGCGCGACCCCGCGCACCGCCGCCTTGATCGCGGCGACCGGCTCGGTCAACATACGCGCATAGGTCACGCGATAGCCCGCCTCTTCCAGACGCGGCCCGACGCGCGCCAGGAGGAGAGAGGTCTTGCCGGTCCCGCTCCGCCCATAGAACACCGCCAGCCGGTGGGCCAGGATGGTGCTGAGGAGCAGGTCCGCCTCCAGGTCGCGCCCGAAAAAAATGGGCGCATCCTCGCGCCGAAAATAGTCAAGGAACTTGTACGGCTCGGACGGCAGGACCGCGCGTTGGGTTTCGATGGACTGGACGCGCATTGACTGCGCGAGTTGGAGGAGAAAGGGGAGCGGCTCGGCCTCGATCAATTTGATCTCGCCGCGCCACCGGTCGGCCGCGACCGGGTTGGGCGGCCACTGGAGCGCATACGCCAGACGTTGATGGCGAGCGATGGGCGCAGTGACCTGGCGATACAATGCGTGAAAATAGGGGTCCTTCAAGTTATAGCCGGCGAAGAGGAGGGTCTTGCTGGCAAAATGCGCTTCGAGGATTGTCCTGACGGTCGGCAAGCGGGCAAAGAGGTCGGCGGCGTCATCCTCGGTGAGCACCAGCGTATCGGGATCGCCGAGCGCGCCGTACAGCGGCACGAGTTGGACGCGCGCCGGATCGTCATACGGCACATCCACATCGCGCAGGACGGAGAGAAAAGGTCGCCCGGTCTTTTCCAGCGCCCGCTTGAGCGGGTCGTCGTATGCGGTCGTGACCATGACACGCACGGGCAGGGCGGCCAGCGCGCGGTGAATCGGACTCGGCGGCGCGGGATTCTCCAGAAAGCGGCGGACGAAAGTGACGAGCGCCTGGCGGTTGTTGCGGCGCTCGTAAATCTGCGCGGCATAGGTGAGGGGAAAGGCGCACGCGCCCGGCTGTGCGCATCGGGCGCCGGACCCGCAGCCGGTTATCGCGCACTCGGCATGTGCGTCGGCGGCATCGACCAGGGCCGAGGCCAGGCGCGCTCTGGGCGACCCTGCGCCGTCGAGCGTATCGCCGACGAACAGGACACAGTCGCCCCGGTTCAGGTGCTCGATCAGTTCGCGAGGAATCGAAACGGCGTCGTTCGGCATTGCCTCTCCTCTGATGATGTGACAATAGACAAGGGGCTTACTCTGGGAGTAAGCCCCTTGTCTGTGGACAGATGCCCCCGAGAGGACTTGAACCTCCACGTCCTTACGGACACAGGCCCTCAACCTGCCGCGTATGCCAATTCCGCCACGGGGGCGCTTGTAGAGGACATTTTACCTAACTCGCCCGGTATGTCAAATCCGGTTCGACCCGGCGAGATTTTCCCCAAACTTATTTGTCCAGCGGGACGAGCCCGTCGTTCGCCATTTCGGGGCCGAGGAGTTCTTTGAGGATGACCTGCGGATTGCCCCGGCCGATGCGTTTGTGCAGTTCGGCCGCCGTCATCGGGATATTCCCACTGGCAAGGATGGTGCGCAGGATCGCTCGCGTCATCGGCATCCGGGGGGCGATATAATCCGGCTGGCGACCGCAGTCGTCCATGAGGCACTCCCAGATTCCATCGACACGGACTATTTCTCCGGTCGTCGGGCTCACCCGGTCCACCTGGCGCGGGTTGTCGAGCGAATAGAGGCGCTTGCAATCCTCGCACAGTTCGTCATACAACTGCTCGCGAAAATCGCGCCCCTGCGCTTTCCACAGATCAAGGTCGATTTGAAACTTGGTGTTGACATCTAATCGGGACATGGCAATATGCACTAGCGAACAGGGTTGCCCGCGGTCTCCATCATAAAGTATCCACCGCCTTGCGAAACAAAGGCGGAGCTCTGCGCCAGCGCGGCAAAAACGGCGCGCGGGCCGACGCGTTGGGCAAAATTCACCGCGGCGAACAGGGTCTTGGCATGAATACGCCCGCCGGGAACGAGCTTGGCCAGCTCTGGAAAGATCTCGACGAGCAACGCGGCCAGGGGCCGGTTCGCCTGGTTGGTGTTGTGCAACTGGTCGAGCGCATTCTGGTCGGCGATGAGGATCAACATCTCTTCGTCGTATTTATGGGCGACCGGTTTCTTTTCGGTCGTGAAGGTCAGTTGTCCACCCTGAACGCGCGCGGTGCGAACCCAGAGACTGCGCTCGCGCTGCACCTGGTACTCGATCACCAGCGTCAACGGCTCCGAATGTCGTTGGAGCTGAATGTTGGCGCCGGGGTTGAGCTTGCGCTGATCGTACCACGGTTTCAATCCCACGATATAGTTTCCCGCGCGCACGACCCACCCCTGAAAGCGGTTGCCGTTCGCGGCATCGATCAGGGTAATCAGCATCGCCGGATTATCGCTCTCGGGAAGGAGCGCGCTCAGGCTGCTCGTCAAGGGCAGAGAGCCCGCGCGGCGGTGCGGATAGGTCAATGCCACCGTCACGATCGGGGTTGCGCCCGCATGGGCCGTCGCCGGCGCGCTCACATCGGCCTGACCCTCCAGGTCCTGCACTGCCGTTTCCAGTTCAGGCGGCAGGGCAGGCGATGTCGCCGGCGCGGGCGCCAACTGCAAAAGGCGGGGAATCTCGCGCGCTTCGGCGGGGACCAGCCGGGTGAGGAACCAGCGCGATTCGCCGCGCGGGCCGACATTCACAAAACGCTCATCGTGCCGCAAGGCATATTCGATCGAGAAAAAGAGCGTCGTCCGTTTTGGCCCCTCGGCGCTCAGGTCCAACTGGCGGGAGATTTCGGTCGTCGTCAGCCCCCGGTTCTCACCCTCAATGGCCGCCTCGGCCAGGTTCAGATGATACTCGTTCACCGGCGTGAGCAGCCCGCGCAAGAGCCACCGCCCGCGCTGCTCGACAAACTCGCGGTCCCGCTTGAGACGCGCAACCAGCAAGTTTTCAATTGCATCGCCATATTCCGCGAGCACCTGCTCCGTCGACAGATCGGAGGTGACGACGGCGACGGCGCGCTCTTCGTTCAACGGGTGCGGCAGGTCATACTGCGCGGCAAATTCGCGCGTGCTCGCATCCTCGTCGAAACGAACCGTAATGACATGGAAAGGCGGAAGGCGCGGATTGTCGCCGGGGCGAATCGCGATAACCTCTCCCTGAGCGTCGTGAAGCTCAGAAAAGATTACACGCTGCCCGATCTGATATTCCAGCTTGGGTTGATACGGGGTGGTCTGGGCGTTATAGCGGCGGCGGCGATCTTCTTCGTCGCGCACGCGCGCGTCAACGACCTGGCGGGCGAGGTCGGACGCGAGAACAGGCTGGCCCTGCTCGAGCACAGAGCCATAGAGTCGTTCGACATCCGTGTCGGTTACGTTAAAATTATTCCAGTAATCTTCGTTGGCAGTGGGCATGCTTCCCTTTAGAGCAACAAAATGCCGCGTTCAGCAACGCGGAATCCAAATGTAATTATATAGCGATTTCGAAATTACACAAATTGCATGTAGAATAGACACAGCGTGATTTTTCCGATGAACGTCGATGGCTTGAAGGGACTTATGCTTTCCTTTTTCCTTTTTCTGTTGCGCCTGTTCGGTCGCCGGTGGGGGATTCCCCCGGCAGTCGCCGATTACCTTGCCGCTTCCACACGTCTCGGGCGGGATTCCCAGATTCCTACGCAGTTGATTCCGATTGCGCTGCGTCTCTGGGCGCGCGGCCGGTTGAACCTGGAATTCCTTGACGACCATAGCGATTGGGTCCTCCCCTATTGGGCCGTGCACCAGTTGAATCCGGGCGATCCGGCGTATAGCGCACGGGGATTCCAGCCGGTTCTGCTCAACACCGGATACCGCGATTGGACCGGCATCGGCAACCCGGCGAGCCCCCGCGAAGCGATTGTCGATCCGCGCGGGCTGGTCACCCCGCAATTCGATGGATGGTCCCTCGATACCTGGCTGCGCGTCGACGACGAGCTCTTTTTCCCGTCGCGCATGGAGACGCCCTATCTGGAACAGCGTCTCGACGAGAACCTGCCGATTGTCCAGACGCGGTACGAGCCGAGGGGCCTGCGCGTTCTCCAGGAGGCCTTTGCCGTCAAGGATTCTGGGAACAACGACTGGGTGATCGCCGCGACGACGGTCGAGAACCCGCGCGGAGACCCACGCACGGCAACGCTCTATCTCTGCCCGCGGCCCTTTAATCCCGAAGGGGTCGGTCTCATCAAGCAGATCGAATTCCGTCCCGGTCAGGGAGAGACACCTTACACGTTCTGGGTCAATGCATCCCTCGGCGGATTGATTCCGCAACCGGACGCGGTGGCTTGTGCGAACGAACAGCGCGGGGATGTCGCATTCGAGATACTGGCGCTCGACAGCTCGAAACAGGCCGCTAGCCCGGCGGGCGTCGCGACAGGCGCGGCGGCGTATCAAATCGAGCTCGCGCCCCACACGAGCCGGATCATTACCGGCGTCCTACCAATGACCGCCGTGAGTCAGGTCCCCGCGGAGGTCGTGGCATGGACCCGCCCGGAGGAATTCGTCAAGCTCAAGCGCGCGACGGCCACCCGCTGGCGAGACCTGATGGCGCAGGGGATGCGAATCCGCGTGCCCGACGACCGGCTGCAGGATGCCTTTGAAGCCAACAAAGCCTATTTGCTCCTGTTTCACGATGGCGATTTCATCACCCCCGGACCCTATACCTATCACGAATTCTGGTTCCGCGACGCGGCGTATATGCTCCATGCCCTGGACCAACTCGGCTATCACGATCAGGTGGCCGATGTGTTGAAAACATTTCCGCGCCGGCAGCAAAAGGATGGTTATTTTCTCGCGCAGGAAGGGGAGTGGGATTCAAACGGGCAAGCGCTCTGGACATGGGCAGAGCACACGCGATTATCGGGCGAGTTGCAAACGCTGGCCGAACAATACTGGCCCATGCTGAACGCGGCGCACTGGATCGACTATAAACGGCAAGCAACCCGAAACAATCCGGAGCGGTTGCCCGAACACGGGCTTTTCCCGTCGGGGATGAGCGCCGAGCACCTTGGCGCGAACGACTTTTTCTACTGGGATGACTTGTGGGGACTGGCCGGGCTGCGCGCCGCCGGCTATGCTGCCAAGCTGTTCGACAAAAAAGAGGATGCGCTAAAACTAGACGCGGCATACCAGGCTTTTAGCGCCGATCTCGACGCTTCGCTCGCCCGCGCCGCCGAGCGCACCCACGCCGCCTGGATGCCCGCGTCGCCCTATCGCAACGCCGATTCGGCCATGGTCGGCAATCTCGTTGCCCTCTATCCGCTTCAGCTTTTGACGCCCGACGACCCGCGCATCGTCGCCACGCTGGACGAACTGCGGCGTGTCGCCTGGCAGGAAGGGACCTTTTTCCATCAGGTCGGCCATGCCGGCTTTGGCACCTATCTCGCGCTCCACGTCGCCGGTTGCTATCTCTACCAGCGACGGACCGAGGCATGGCCTATCATCTTTTGGCTGCTCCAACATGCGACGCCCACCTTTACCTGGGCCGAGGCGATCTCGCCCCAAACCCATCATGGGGATATGGGAGACGGGCATCACGGGTGGGCGGCCGCCGATTGGATCAGCATTGTGCGCAACGCGCTCTTGTTCGAGGAGGGCCAACACCTGGTCCTCACCCCAGCCTTGCCCATCGATTGGACGCACGAAACCCTCTCGCTCCAGGTGGACAAGGCGGCCACGAACTTTGGCGAGGTGGGATATACGATTGCTTTCGGCGAGCGCGCGGCAACCCTGGTCCTCCGCGCCAACTGGCGTGAGCCACCCGAGTATATCGAGTGGAATCTTCCATTCCAGCTCAAGACCGCCAGCGGCGATACCTCCGGCGTCGAACTGGTCGACAACCGCGTGCGGATTCCTCACACGGTTCGCAAAGTGGTGGCGATGTGGTGAGACAGGCGGCGCGCCAATCTACAAGCGGATGCCGACGACCGGCGATCGATCCGATGAGACGGGCATGATTTTTTCCTTCAACGACGAGAGATGGCAGCTCGCGAGCGTGCGCCAAAAACCGTTCGGTTTTGCATATGACCTGGCAGAAGCCCAGGAATGGATACCGGCGACCGTCCCCGGCGATGTCCGGCTCGACCTCCTGCGCGCCGGCAAAATTCCAGACCCGTTCATCGCATTGGAGAATAAAGCCAGCCAGTGGGTCGATGGGCTCGACTGGTGGTACGTGCGCGATGTAGGGCTACCACTCATGCAAGATGTCCGACGATTCCTGGTTTTCGATGGGATCGATTACCAGAGCGCCGTATTCTGGAACGGCGTCGAGCTCGGGCGCCATACCGGAATGTTCTCGCGCCAAATCTATGAAATCCCCAGGCAGCAGGTCGCCCGGTCCCGGTTGGCCGTTCGGGTATGGGGCTCGGACGCGCTGCCGCGATTCAAGCTCAACGCGAGCGAACGCGCACTCCAATCCACCCTTGGACGCCTATCTCCCACTAATCCGCCGTTTGCCGATCGCCTTGCGACGCTCAAGTGCCAGATGAGTTTTGGCTGGGACTTTGCGCCGCGCCTGCGCACCTGCGGCATCTGGGATAACGCGGCGCTCGTCGAGACACGGGGCATCCTGATTCGCGATACCTGGATACAAGGGGTACCCGATGGCCGTGTGCAGGCACGCCTGGTGCTTGATTCGGACAGCGCCCGCCGCGCCAGCGCGCAGGTGCAGGTTCATGGAAAGAACTTTGAGACAACCCCTCAGACATTCGAATTCCCGATCGAGCTCCAGGCCGGAGTACACGAATACCCCCTGTCCCTCCAATTGCACGATCCGCATTCCTGGAATCCCTGGGATCGCGGCGCTCCAAATGTATATACCCTCACGGTCGAGCTGTTCGATGCGTCAGGGCAACTCGACACCTCGACGACCAGTTTTGGGCTGCGCACAATCGACCTGATGCCCAACACCGGTGCACCCGAGGGGGAGGCGCCGTGGACCTTTATTGTCAATGGCGTGCCCGAATTTATTCGCGGGGCGAACTGGACACCCGCCGATTCGATTCCTGGACGAGTGACGGCGGCAGATTATGCCGAATTGGTCAAACTGGCGCGTGACGCGAATATCAATCTATTGCGTGTATGGGGGGGCGGGCTGCGCGAAAAGCGCGCGTTCTACGACGAGTGCGACGAACGGGGCATTCTCCTCTGGCAAGAGTTTCCCTTTTCGGGAGCGCCGCTGGATTCTATCCGGCGTGACGGTGCCTTTCTCGATTTTGTTCGCACCGAATGCGGCGAGATCGTACGCGCCCTGCGCTCCCATCCTTCGCTGGTCCTCTGGTGCGGCGGAAACGAATATCATACAGGGTCCAATGGGCCGCTCGTGCGAACCTTGCGACAAGTGGTCGCGACGCAAGACGGCGCCCGCCCCTTCAAGCCGGGGTCCCCATCAAATGGCGAGCATCACAACTGGCGAATCTGGCACTGGAAGGCCAACACGCGCGATTACCGCGACGACGCCGCCGGATTCCTGGGGGAATTTGGGCTGCAAGCGCCGCCCGACGTCGAGACATTGCGCCGTTTCATGCTCCCCGCCGGATTGTGGCCGCCGGGCGAAATGTGGGTTTATCACAACGCCGAGTTGGATAAATTGTGGCGTTACGCGCGAGCAATCAACCCGCATATCGACTCGCCAGAAGCATTCGTCGAGGCCTCGCAGACTGCCCAGGCGCGTGGCTTGCAAGTGGTGATCGAACACGCCCGCCGGCACAAGGGCCGGATGGCGGGCTGCGCCTTTTGGCAGTTTAACGAGCCCTGGCCGGCCATCTGCTGGAGCATCCTGGCCTACGACCGCACCCCGAAAATAGCGTACCGTCAAGTCCAACAGTTGTATAATCCGGTTCTGGTATCGTTCTATTATCCGTTACAAGCGCGCCGCGCGGGCGAACGCGTCCAGGGTGAGCTTTGGCTGATTAACGACACGCTCCACGCGGTGCAAGGGGAGCTGCGCGTGAGCTTGAATGGAGCGCGTGTCGAGACGCGTCAGGTCGAAATCGGGCCGAATCGGGCAATCTGTATCGGCGAGTTGGAGGTCGTCACGGCGCCCGGCGCGAATGCTCTGTATTTTCAGTTGGCTGTGGGGGAGACGGTTATCTCGACAAACGAATATGATCTGAATTATAGCGATCGGGGTGAGATGAGCCCACTCCTCTCGCCGCTGCATCGTTTCTTTTCCAGCCTGCAAAGCTAAGGCTGACGGCAGACTGTGGACCGAAAACCGCTGCTGGGAAATAGCGGCGGTCGGTTGTCTGCAATCGTATAGGAAACAAGGAGCAAATAATGAAGGTACTCGTTACGGGTGGCGCCGGTTTTATCGGATCGAACATCGTGGACGCCCTGCTCGACGCCGGGCACAGCGTCGCGGTCGTCGACGATCTCTCGACGGGCAAGCAATCGAATGTCGATACCCGCGCCCATTTTTACCTGGCCGACATCCGCGACCAGGCCGCGCTGACCAGGGTTTTCGACAAGGAGCAGCCCGAGATTGTGCTGCATCAAGGAGCCAAGGCGAACGTCCGTGAGTCGATGGACAAGCCGGTGCTCTATGCGGACGTCAATATCCTCGGCTCAATTAATCTCCTGGAACAGGCGCGCCGCACCGGCGTCAAAAAGTTCGTCTATGCCTCAACCGGCGGCGCATCCTACGGCGAGCCGCAGTATCTTCCCGTCAGGGAAGACCATCCGATCAATCCGCTCGACCCGTACGGCACGAGCAAGCACAACGTCGAGCACTATATCTTTCTTTACCACTATAACTACAAGCTGCCCTATAACATCCTCCGCTACCCCAACGTCTATGGCCCACGGCAGGACCCCCTGGGCGAGGCGGGGGTGATCGCAATCTTTGCCGGCAAGATGCTCAAGGGGGAACGCCCGGCCCTCAACGGCAAAGGGGACAAAGAGCGCGACTTTGTCTATGTTGGAGATGTGGCGCGGGCCAACTTGTTGGCGATGACGAGCGAGCATAACACGATCTATAACATTGGCTGGGGCGTCGGGACCAACATCAACACCATTTTTGAGAAACTGCGTGAGATTATCGGATTCGCGGGCGAGCCGATTTATGGTCCCGACAAGCCCGGCGAGGTCTACAAAATCTATCTCGACGCCACCAAAGCCAGGAATGAGCTCGGCTGGGCGCCAACCCTGTCGCTTGAAGCGGGGCTCCGCAAGACGGTCGATTACTTTCGCGTCCATATCACCGGGGGGTAACAGGTCACACGCGACCGGTTGCAGGCTTAGAGCGGATTCCAACTCCATTTACGGCATAACCGTAGGGGCAGTGCCTTGTGCCTGCCCGCTGTGGGCAACTACAAGGGATTGCCCCTACGTGCCCATCAATCAAGATGGAATTGGCTCAAAGGCCCAAGTGGACTTGTCTGCAACCGGCCGGATTTGCAACCTGCAATCTGCGATTTGAGACTTGCATTAAACGGCTGGTTTCTCGGCGCGCCGGCGACGGGCACAGGGCAATACCTGCGCCAGCTCGCCAGCGCATTGTCGCCGTTCTTGCGCGAGGCCGGCGGAGAGCTCGCGCTGATTGCCCCGCACGCCGATCCGACTGTCGACGCGCCGGTGCATATTGCTCCCCCACGTCTTTCCGGTAACCTGGGCAAAGTCGAGTTTGAGCATCTCACCTATCCGCGCTCCTGCACACAAGGTCATTTCACTATTGCCCACGTGCCCCACTTCGGGCCGCCCCTGTATCCATCCATTCCGACCATCGTCACCATCCACGACCTGATCCCGATGGTCCTCCCTGCTTATCGTAGCTCGCTCCTCGTGCGCGCCTATACCGCGCTTGCCGCGCAGGCCGCCTGCCGCGCCCGCCTGATCCTCGCCGATTCCGAGGCCAGCCGACGCGATATTCTCGCGCGCCTGCCCATTCCGCCCGAGCGCGTACGCGTGGTCTACCTGGCCGCCGATCAGCGCTTCCATCCCGCAGACGCGATGGAGATCGCCCGCGTGCGGAGCAAGTACGCACTGCCAGAACGATTCGTCCTCTACCTCGGCGGATTCGATCTGCGCAAGAACGTTCGCGTCCTGGTCAGCGCCTTTCATACGCTGGAACAGGAACGCGGCGCCGGGTGGAAACTGGTGCTCGCTGGCCGGCTCCCGGAACGCGACACCCCCTTCTTTCCCGATCCGCGCGCCGGCGCAGGTGAAAGAATCCAGTGCATCGGCTATGTGCCGGAAGAGGACAAGCCCGCGCTCTATGCGGCGGCTCACTTGTTCGCGTTCCCCTCGCTCTATGAAGGCTTCGGTCTGCCCCCCCTCGAAGCAATGGCCTGCGGAACGCCAGTCCTCTGCGCTGATACGAGTTCGCTGCCAGAAGTTGTCGGGAAAGCCGGCATTCTATTGGACCCAACTCGCGTCGAGGTTTGGGCCGATGCCCTTCGCGCGCTGATGAACAGCGAGAGCCAGCGAAAAGAGTTGCGCAACAAAGGATTGGCCCAGGCGAAACGATTCTCGTGGGAAAAGACGGCACGCGAAACGTGGCAAGCCTATCAATCTGTTGCTCTCGCACAAAATCCGCGGCGCGTGCCTTGACAGGGAACGGAATTTCTGCTATAGTAGCACCAATATATACAGACGTTGAGCCGGGCGAGTAACTGCGTCACGGATTTTCAGAGAGTCGGCAGGTGGTGGAACGCCGATAATCACGGATGCAGTGAATGGACCGGTGAGTCGCAGGCTGAAAGCAAAAGCAAGTACGCCGCGCCGGAATCGCCCCCGTTATCGCGGCTGAAGGTATCAAGGCATCCGCCGGCGTACCTGCGAATGAGTGAGGCTGGCTCCTATCTTCCGTCGTCATCGCGACGGATTTTTTGTTTAGCGGGAGCCCCTCATGAGGGTGGCACCACGGGAATTTAGCTTCTCGTCCCTTTTTGGGATGAGAAGCTTTTTTATTTGCCCCCGCCCGCGTAGGGGTGAGCCGGCGGTTCACCCCTACTATCAACCCTATGGAGGAGACCATGATCCGCGAAGCGATTACCAAACTGGTGGATGGACAGAACCTTTCCCGCGCGGAAGCGGAATCGGTCATGAATGAAATCATGGACGGCAGCGCGACTACCGCGCAGATGGCATCATTCCTCACCGCGCTGCGGGTCAAGGGCGAGACCGTCGAAGAGATTACGGGCTGCGCCCTGGTCATGCGCGACAAGGCAATCCGCGTCTCGCCGGTTCGCACCGACCTGGTCGATACCGCCGGGACCGGAGGCGACCGCTCGGGCACATTCAACATCTCAACCACGGCAGCCTTTGTGATCGCAGGCGCGGGGCTGGGCGTAGCCAAGCACGGTAACCGCGCGGTCTCGGGCCAATGCGGCAGCGCAGATCTGCTGGAAGCGCTCGGCGTCAACCTGGATCTCACCCCGGCGCAGGTCGCCCGGTGCATCGACGAGGTAGGCATCGGGTTCCTCTTTGCCCAAAGGCTGCACCCGGCCATGAAGAATGTGGGGCCAATCCGCAAAGAGTTGGGCGTACGTACCGTGTTCAATCTCCTCGGCCCCCTGACCAATCCCGCCCGCACGCCGGCCCAGATCGTCGGCGTCTATGACGGCGCGCTCACCGTCCCGATTGCGCAGGTACTCCACGACCTCGGCGTGCGCGCCGCGTTCGTGTTCCACAGCGAGGACGGAATCGACGAGTTGACGACGACGGGATTGAACCGCGTGGCGCACTATAACAACGGACATATTCATGCCGAAGAACTGGACGCGTCTACGCTCGGTTTGAAACGGGCTGCGCGCCAGGAACTGCAGGGTGGAACAGCAACCGAGAACGCCGCCATCACACGCGCCATCCTCCAGGGGCAAGACCGCGGCGCCAAGCGCGACGTCGTCCTGCTCAACACCGCCGCGGCGCTCGTCGCGGGCGACCGCGCCCGGAACCTGCGCGAGGGCCTTGCCATCGCCGGCGATTCCATCGATTCGGGTCGTGCGCTCGCCGCCCTGAACAGCCTCATCCGCCTCAGCAACTCGTTCAAACTGGTCGCATAATGATTCTTGACGAAATTGTTGCCAACAAGCGCATCGAGATTGACAAGCGCAAGACCCGCATCCCGCTCGACGAGTTCCGGCGGCGGGCCGAATCCCTCCAAGCGCCGTACGATTTTGCGGCAGCCTTGTGCGGCGAGCGCGTGGCCTTGATTGCCGAGATCAAGCCGGCCTCCCCCTCACATGGGACCCTGCAGGAGAATGTCGATCCGGTGCGTACTGCGCAGCTTTACGCGAAAAATGGCGCAGCGGCCATCTCGGTGCTAACCGACCGCAAGTATTTTCACGGCGAGCCCAACAATCTCAAGGCGGCACGGGTCGCCTGCGATTTGCCGCTCCTCCGCAAGGACTTTATCGTCGACGAATACCAGATTTATGAATCGCGCGCATTGCAAGCGGACGCGATTCTTCTCATCGTCCGCATTCTGGAGAACACCCAGCTCCGTGACTATCGCGGCCTGGCGGCGGAGCTGGGCATGGCGGCGCTTGTCGAGGTGCATACGGAGGAGGAGGTCGAGCGCGCGCTGAACGCGGGCGCACAGATTATCGGCGTCAACAATCGCAACCTGGCTAACTTGACCACGGACCTCGCCACCACCGAGCGGTTGGCGTCCCTTATCCCACGCCATGTGGTTCTCGTGAGTGAGAGTGGCATTGCCACCCGCAGTGATGTCGAGCGGATGGCCCTGGCCGGCGCAGATGCAGTGCTTGTCGGCCAGGCGCTCATGCAGGCAGACGATGTGGCGAGCAGAGTTCAGGAATTATCGCAGGTCGCAAGGCACAAGCCACAGCTCACAAGCCACAAGCTGCCATAATTTGCATGCCACCTGCGACCTGAGGCCTGGAACCGAAACATGATTAAGATTTGTGGAATCACCAATCAGACTGACGCCCTCGTCGCCGCCGAGGCTGGCGCGGACCTGCTGGGTTTTGTGTTTTATGCCAAGAGCCCCCGGCGTGTCCTCCCGGAGCGCGCGCGGGAGATTATCGCGGAGGTGCGACAGGCTTATCCCCATATCAGTGCAGTGGGCGTGTTTGTGAACGAGACGGTGAAAAATGTCCGCGCCCTCATTGAACAGTGCGGCCTGGACCATGTACAGTTGCATGGGGACGAGTCGCCTGAGATGGTGCAGGCGCTGCATCCATTCGCCTATAAAGCGCTCCGCCCGCACGATATGGACCAGGCTTGTGTACAGTTGGAGCAATATTGCAAGGTCGCTGCGGATCGCGCCCCTGCCCTGCTCGTGGACGCCTTTAACCCCAAACTGTTCGGCGGCACGGGCGAGCGCGCCGACTGGCAAATCGCCCGCATGATGGCCGGGGAGCTCCCCATCTTGTTGGCGGGGGGCTTGACCGCCGAGAACATCGCCGAGGCCATCGCCGCCGTACAGCCTTACGGCGTGGACGTGTCATCCGGCGTCGAACAGGCGCCCGGGGTCAAAGACCATAACAAGGTACGACACTTTATTGCCAATGCGCGCCAGGCTTTCTCTACCGCCGGCAGCCGGCAGCCGGCGGCTGGGCAGTTATAAACGGTTAGACGGTCGATGATTGGCGTTGAGGTAACGCGATGAACAATGGAAATGGCAAGATGAACGGACGTTTTGGCCTCTATGGCGGGCAATTTGTGCCCGAAACACTGATGCCGGCGCTGGCGGAGTTGGAAGCGGCATTTGACGAGGCGCAGCACGACCCGCAATTTCAAAGTGAACTGGCAGGGCTTTCCCGGCGCTTTGCCGGTCGCCCGACCCCGCTCTATTTCGCTCGACGGCTGACCGAGCATTGCGGGGGAGCGCGCATCTATCTCAAACGGGAGGACCTCGCGCACACCGGCGCGCACAAGATCAACAACGCCCTGGGGCAGGGCCTGCTCGCGCGGCAGATGGGCAAGCGCCGTATCGTCGCCGAGACGGGCGCGGGCCAGCACGGTGTGGCAACCGCCGCCGTCTGCGCGATGCTCGGGCTCGAGTGCATTGTCTATATGGGAAGCGAAGACATCCGGCGGCAGCAGCCAAACGTGCTGCGCATGAGACTCCTCGGCGCCGAGGTGCGCCCGGTGGCCGCGGGCAGCGCGACGCTCAAGGATGCAATCAACGAGGCGATCCGCGACTGGGTGACGAACGTCCACGACACCCATTACCTGCTCGGCTCGGCGCTCGGTCCGCACCCTTATCCCACCATCGTCCGCGAGTTCCAGAGCGTAATCGGCCGCGAGGCGCGCATCCAGATCATCGAGAGCGAGGGACGGCTGCCCGACACACTCATCGCCTGCGTTGGCGGCGGATCAAACGCCATTGGCCTCTTTCATCCCTTCCATGAGGATGACGTCGAGATGATTGGCGTCGAGGCGGGCGGGCGCGGCATCGCTTCGGGCCAGCACGCGGCGCGCTTTGCGCAAGGCCGAGCCGGCGTCCTACACGGCACCTACACCTATGTGCTGCAAGACGACGACGGACAGATTCGCGGCACACACTCGGTCTCCGCCGGGCTCGACTATCCTGCGGTCGGGCCGGAGCATGCCAAGTTTTTTGATAACGAGCGCGCCGGCTATACCTATGCAACGGACGACGAGGCGCTCGACGCTTTTCAAAAGCTCTCGCAGCTCGAAGGAATCATTCCAGCGCTCGAATCGGCGCACGCCATCGCCGAGGTATTAAAACGCGCGCCGCAGATGTTGTCCAACCAGGTGATCGTCGTGAACCTGTCGGGACGCGGCGACAAGGATTTGCAGACGGTGGTCGAGTATCTGGGCGGGTGAGAAAACATGAACCGAATTGAAGAGACATTCGTACGATTAAAGGGCGAGGGCCGCGCAGCCGTAATGCCCTATCTGCCACTGGGATATCCGACGATTGAGACGTCGCAGCAGCTCATCCGCGCCGCGGTCGAGGCGGGCGCGGACCTGATTGAGCTAGGCATTCCGTTCAGCGACCCCCTGGCGGACGGGCCGGTCATTCAACACGCCACACAGATCGCGCTCGAAAACGGCATGACGCTTGCGCAATGCCTCGACATGGTACGCCAGGCGAGGGCCGACGGCGTTTCTATCCCGCTCACCTTGATGGGCTATTACAACCCCATTCTGCGCTATGGCCTCGCTCGCTTCGCCGGCGATGCACAAACCGCAGGGGCAGATGGGGTCATTGTGCCCGACCTGCCCCCGGAAGAGGCTGGTGAGCTCAAGCAGGCGTGTGACCGGTGCGGCCTGCATCTGATCTTTCTCGCCGCGCCGACGAGCACGGACGAGCGGCTGAACAAGATCGCGCAAGCGACCTCCGGGTTCCTGTATCTGGTCTCGCTCGTCGGCGTCACGGGCGCGCGCGAGGCCCTGCCCTCCGCTCTGGCTCAGTTTATCCAGCGGACGCGAGCTGTGACCGGCAAGCCACTCGGCGTGGGGTTTGGCATCGCCAATGC
The DNA here is from genome assembly GCA_049694275.1 of Anaerolineae bacterium. Classification (GTDB taxonomy): domain Bacteria; phylum Chloroflexota; class Anaerolineae; order UBA4142; family SHND01; genus JBAVQS01. The sequence goes on from JBAVQS010000250.1 coordinate 37,667, forward strand.
CGAGAGCGCGCGCCGCGTCGCAGACCTTGCCGATGGAGTAATCGTCGGCAGCGCGCTGGTTGCGCGTATCGCCGATCCCGCCACCGCCGTCGCGCAGGCTCACGCCTTTATCGCCGAACTGCGGGGGGCGGTGGAGTAAAAGCAACCCGTTCAAATCTGAGCAATCTGAAATCCGAAATCTGCAATCCGACCCCAGCGACACTCCTTCAAGCACAAGCGACAAAGGGGAGTCCCTGTGGGATGAAATCCAAGATAAGGGGGTTCATTTGGTGAAAGGTCGAATTCTTACCGGCGACCGCCCGACCGGGCAGTTGCACCTGGGACATTATGTCGGAACGCTCGCTAACCGCGTGCAGTTGCAGGACCAGTATGAGATATTCCTGGTCATTGCCGATTATCACGCGCTCACCCGTAATGTCGAAAAGGACCATGTCGTCAACATGCAGCAGCACATTCGCGACCTGGTCCTCGATTACCTGGCAGTCGGCATCATCCCGGACAAGACCACGATCTATGTCCAGTCGGATGTCCCTTCCGTCTGCGAGCTCCATCTCTTGTTATCGATGCTGACGACCGTGCCGCGTCTGGAACGCGTGCCGACGTTGAAAGAGATACTCGACGCCGAGCATATCGAGCAACCGTCGTATGGCCTGCTTGGCTATCCGGTCCTGCAGGCAGCGGATATTTTACATGTGCGGGCAAACCTTGTGCCGGTTGGCAAGGACCAGGCGTCGCACCTCGAGCTCACGCGTGAGGTTGCGCGACGTTTCAATTTTCTCTATGGCGGGGAGGTCTTCCCCGAACCGGATACGCTCATCGGCGAAGTCCCGACCCTGCTTGGCACGGATGGCAAGGCCAAGATGAGCAAATCCCTGGGCAACGCCGTCTATCTGGCCGACGACGAAGAGACCGTGCGGAAAAAGGTCATGAACATGTATACGGACCCCACCCGCATCCGCGCCGACATCCCCGGCAACCCTGAGGGAAACCCGGTTTTTCAGTACCACGATGCCTTTAATCCGAACAAGGCCGAGGTCGATGACCTCAAAGCGCGCTATCGCCTGGGCAAGGTAGGCGATGTCGAGGTCAAGAAAAAGCTCAACGTCGCTTTGCAGAACTTTCTCGCCCCCATCCGCGAGCGCCGCGTCTATTACGAGGCCCGCCCCCGGATCGTCGACGAGATTATCGCCGCCGGCGCGGCCAAGGTCAAGCCAATCTCGGAAGAGACGGTACGGATGGCCCGCGAAGCAATGGGGATGTCCACTGGCCGGATTGCGCTCTAGTTCCATCGTTAGTTCGGCGATCGGTCAAATAGTCGTCTGGCGCGCCCATTACACCGTTAGATATTGATCCTGAATCATAGAATCCTTGGAGGAGAGACACCATGAGCGAGCAAACCAAATTCCTGCTTGAAGAAAAAGAAATGCCTACCGCCTGGTACAATATCCTGATGGATTTCAAGACCCCGCTGCCGCCGGTCATCAGTCCTGCAACCGGCCAGCCAATTGGGCCGCAGGACCTGGCCCCGCTGTTCCCGATGGAAATCATCATGCAGGAAGTGGCGGTCGGCCCCTATGCGCAGCGCTATATCGATATTCCGGAAGAGGTCCAGGAAGTGTACAAGCTGTGGCGCCCGACGCCGCTCATCCGCGCGCGGCGGCTGGAAAAAGCGCTCGACACGCCCGCACAGATCTATTTCAAATATGAAGGGACCTCGCCGGTCGGCTCGCACAAGCCCAACACCGCCATTCCGCAAGCCTATTACAACAAAAAGGCTGGGACCAAGCGGCTGGCGACCGAGACGGGCGCCGGGCAGTGGGGCAGCGCCGTCGCCTTTGCTTCCGCCCTGTTTGGCCTCGAATCCAAGGTCTATATGGTGAACGTCTCCTACCAGCAGAAACCGTACCGCCGCTTTCTCATGGAGGCTTATGGCGGGCGCGTGGTCGCCTCCCCTTCACAGGATACGAACGCCGGTCGCAAGTTCCTGGCCCAGGACCCGAACCATCCCGGCTCGCTCGGGATCGCGATCAGCGAAGCGCTCGAAGATGCGGCCTTGCGCGAGGATACGAAATATTCCATCGGCTCGGTATTCAATCACGTCTTGCTGCACCAGACCGTGATCGGCGAAGAGGCGCTCAAGCAAATGGAAAAGGCCGGCGCTTATCCGGACATTGTGATCGGCTGCATCGGCGGCGGGTCGAACTTTGGCGGGCTCGCGCTCCCGTTCGTGCGCGAAAAAATGGACAGGGGTCGGAACACGCGCATCGTCGCGGTTGAACCGACCGCTGCGCCCTCGCTCACCAAGGGGGTCTATACCTATGATTTTGGCGACACGGCCCAGTTGACCCCGCTCGTCAAGATGCACACCCTCGGCTCGTCCTTTATCCCTGCGCCGATTCACGCCGGCGGCCTGCGCTATCACGCGATGGCGCCCATCATCTCCAAGCTGTACGACGAAGGGGTGATCGAAGCCATCGCGGTCGCGCAAAATCCGGTGTTCGCCGCCGCCGTCCAATTCGCCCGCGTCGAAGGCATCTTGCCCGCGCCCGAATCGGCGCACGCCATCCGCGTGGCGATTGACGAAGCGCTCAAGGCCAAAGCGGCGGGAGAGCGCAAAGTCATCTTGTTCAACCTCAGTGGCCATGGTCACTTTGACCTCGGCGGCTATGACCAGTATCTTAACGGCAAACTGCAAGACTATGAATATCCCACCGAGGAAGTTCAAAAGGCGGTCGCGCAACTACCGAAAATAGGGGCTTGAAATAAGAGTTGGTTCTGGCTGTTAGCGGTTAGCGGTTGGCTAACCGCTAACAGCCAACGGCTATCTGCTACCTGCCATGGAGCTTTACGACCGCATCTACGATTTGGTGCGCCAGATTCCACCGGGCAAAGTGACGACGTACGGACAACTCGGGATCATGTGTGGCATTTCCGATTCGCGCCTGGTCGGCGAGGCGATGAATGCCTCGTCCGGAATCCCCTGGCAGCGTGTCATCAACGCCAGGGGACAAGTTTCGATTCAAGGCGCCACGGGAGCGCGCCAGCGCGCCCTCTTGGAAGCAGAAGGCATCCTCTTTCAAGACAATCGCATCGACCTGAGTCAGTACGGCTGGGTTCCCGACTCCAATTGGCTCCAGGCGCACGGCTACAAGATTCCCCCGGCCTTTCCCAAACCGAAAAAAGAGCAAGCAGATGAGGAGGGGGAGCAACTCTCCCTCTTCTAGACCGAAATGGGGCGCTGTTGGCGAAAAACGGATGGGTTTCGCCAACAGCCCCTCCTCTTTTCCTATGCAAGCAAAAGAGCTACGCCTGGCCATCGTGCCACTGAATCAGGTCGTTCTGCACGAAGAGATCGAACCGAAACGCGTGGACCGCCTCATGCAGCGCCTGCGCCAAGACCGCATCCTCTGCAATCCTCCCATCGTCACCGAGGTCCGCGCAGCGAATGAATGGACGCGCTATGTGGTGCTCGATGGCGCCTCCCGGACGAGCGCCCTGCGCGCCCTCGGCGTCCCCGATGTCCTGGTCCAGATCGTCGACTATCACTCGCCGCAGATTCACCTCCAGTCATGGCATCACCTCCTGCTCGATGTCGATCCGGGCGAGCTGCGCGCCGATGTACGGCGAGTTCCCAACCTGGAACTGGCAGAGATGGATGAACAGACTGCGCGCGACAAACTCGAACGCCGTGAGATCATCTGTTATCTCCTCTTTGCCAATGGATGCGTCGAGGGCGTCGTATGTCCCGCCGACCGCTATGCCCAGACGCGGGCGTTGGGGGCGCTTGTCAAGACGTACGAAAACAAGGCCGCGCTGTACCGCGTCTCAACCACCGACCTGGAGGAGCTCGCCGCCAGGCATCGCCAGCTCAGCGCAGTCGTCGTGTTCCCCCACTATCACCCCGAAGACATCCTGCGCCTCGCGCTGAACGGGGCCAAGGTGCCGATGGGAATTACGCGGCACATCATTCCCGGACGCGCGCTCCGCATCAACATTCCGCTCGATATCCTCGAAAGCGGCCAACCGCTGGCCGACAAGAATGCCTGGCTGGACGACTGGCTCGAAAGCAAGATCCGGGACCGCACAGTTCGCTTTTACCAGGAACCGGTTTTTCTCTTTGATGAATAGGGACAAGTCCCCGTAAGCAGTTGCCCATCTGAAAACCCTTGTCACCCACTTGACCCGCGTCCCATATCGTGATAGAGTCAACTAGAAAAGTGAGGTGGGAGCATGGGTCTATTAGACATCGGCACCCTCAACTGTTTCTATTTTTTCCTCCTGATGATCGGCCTCTTTTACGCCATCTTTGTCCTCGTCGCCGGAGGCCTGCACGCAATTCACCTTCCTCACATCGGCCTGCCCGATCTACACCTCGGAGGCGACATTCATCTGCCGCACGGCGGAGAGATCGCGGGAGCACACCTGGACACTGGCGGCGCCGGTGGGGGGGGCGGCGATCTATCCGGGCATGATATTCATCTCCTCTCGCTCAGCCCGATTTCCCTTGCGACGTTCGTGACGTCGTTCGGAGCCATCGGCATCATCACCACGCAAGCCTTTGGCGCCAGCGCCGGGACAAGCCTGGTTTGGGCCGTGGTCGGTTCTGTCATTTTTGCCATCGGCTCGCATTTCCTCTTTTTCTACTTTTTTATCGCGCCCCAGGCCTCTTCGGCCGTTCGCACTGGCGCCACGATTGGCCTGACCGCTGAGGTGACAGTTCCAATTCCGGCGGACAGCGTCGGCGAAATTGCCTATGTGGCAATGGGGGAACGGTATACGGCGACTGCGCGCTCGGCCGATCACACGGATATTCCGCGTGGCGCCACGGTGAGCATCCAAGGCGTTGTCGGCACGGTGACGATCGTGAAACCAAAGGAATAGCAGTTCGGCTTTTAGGTTCATACGTGATTTCATTCAAAGGAGATAGCACATGAGCGGTTATGTTATTGCAGCCATTGCAGCGTTTATCGGCCTGTTTGTCCTGTTTGTCCTGCTCATCTTTTACTCGGCCCGCTACCAAAAGGTTGGCCCGAATGAAGCGCTCATTATCTCGGGGCGCGGCGCGGTGCGCGCCGATCCGGCCACCGGGCAAAAAGAACGGGTCGGATACCGCATCGTCAAGGGCGGCGGCACCTTTATCTGGCCCGTGGTCGAGCGCGCCGAGCGCCTCTCCCTCGAAGTCATGACGCTCGAGGTCGAGACGCCGCGCGTTTATTCCTCACAGGGCGTCGCCATCACGGTGGACGGCATCGCTCAGGTCAAGGTCAAAAGCGACGAGGTCTCGATTGCCACGGCCGCCGAGCAGTTTCTCAGCAAGTCCACCGACGAGATCAGACAGGTCGCCCTTCAAACCTTGGAAGGTCACCTGCGCGGCATCGTCGGCACGCTGACCGTCGAAGAGATCTATAAAGACCGCGACCGCTTTGCGCAGCGCGTCCAGGAAGTGTCCTCCGGGGACATGGCGAACATGGGCCTGAGCATCGTCTCATTCACCATCAAGGATATCAAGGACGATCAGGACTATCTAAGCTCGCTCGGCGTGGCCCGCACCGCCGAAGTCAAGCGCGATGCCGCCATCGGCCAGGCTCTCGCCTCCCGCGATGCCAAGATCAGGGCAGCCCAGGCCGAGCAGGAAGGGGAACAGGCGCGGCTTGCCGCTCAGACCAAGATTGCCGAAGCGAACAAGGACTATTCCGTCCAGAAAGCAGCCTACGACGCCGAGGTGAATCGCCAAAAAGCCTCCGCCGAACTGGCCTACCCGCTGCAGCAAAACATCTCGAACCAGCAGGTCAAGGAGGAAGAGGTCCAGGTCGAGGTCGTCGCCAAGAAAAAGGCGATCGAAGTGCAAGAGCAAGAGGTGTCGCGCCGGGTCAAGGAGCTTGAGGCAACCGTCCGTAAGCCGGCCGAAGCCGAACAGTATCGCATCCAGACCATCGCCGACGCCAACAAATACCAGGCGATTACAACCGCCACCGGTCAGGGCGAAAGCAACCGTCAGGTCGGCCAGGGCGAAGCGGACGCGAACAAGGCCCGGGGTCTCGCCCAGGCCGACGTCATCCGCGCCCAGGGTCTCGCCGAGGCCGAAGCGAACAAGGCACGCGGTCTCGCCGAAGCCGAAGTCATCCAGGCACAGGGTCTCGCCCAGGCGGAAGCGATGAAGCGCAAGGCCGAAGCCTGGCAGCAGTACAACCAGGCCGCCATCATCCAGCAGCTCATCGAGGCCATGCCCAAGATCGCGGCCGCGATTTCCGAGCCGCTCACGAAAACCGAGCGTATCGTCATCATCGGCAGCGGCGATGGGACCGGCGCGGGCGCCAGCAAAATCTCGGGTGACATCGCCAACATCATCGCCCAGGTTCCCGCTACAGTCGAAGCGCTTACCGGCGTCGATCTCATCCAGACCATCAAGAACATGCCCGGCGTCCAATCCACCCCTCCCGCCCCCGAGCCGCCCCCTGCACCGCAACCGGCGGCGCCAGGGAACGCCAAACCGGCGGAATAAAAGCAACGCAGCGGCTCATTCGATCAAGCAAAATTATAGGGGCGGAGCATTTGCAAATGCGGATTCCTATCGGTCCGCGGATATATGCGCAAATGCTCCGCCCCTATAGCAACTCAAAAAGCGGTGCTCATGAATACAGAACAACAGGCCAAACGAGCCTACGAACTGGCAAAAGACTATCTGCTTGGGTTCAAGGAAGTCACCCCCAAATTGTTGGAAGATCATCTCCGCACACCTGAACGGCGCACGTCGTTAGCAGGCATAGATGGGGTATATTATCGATTGCTGGAATCTGCGCAGAATGCAGGTATGGGGCCGGGCGTGATCGGCAAGGCCATTGGAGGATTAGACAATCTAAACGATGTTGCCAAGTTATTCTCGCGCATTGGAAGTGGACGGTTCTATCTTGCAAAACCAAATGAATTAAAGATTGGTAGAAAAGCATCTGCTTTTCTTGAAGAGGCCAAGCCTCAGTTGCAAACAAAAGATTCGTTCGGATAATTGGAAAAGGGCCACTGGAAAGGAAGTGTTTTTGTGGAAGGAAATGAAAGAGAGGTTCAGCAAACCGAATATCCGCACATCGTCAAGATGGACGGCGTCTGCGGCGGCGATGCAATTATTGAGGGAACGCGCATCGCCGTTTGGCATGTTGTCGATTACTATTACAAAGTGGGGATGTCCGTCGAAGAATTCCTGTCGGATTGGGACTATCTAAATCCTGCAGCAGTTTTCAGTGCATTGGCGTACTATCATGACCACAAAGAAGAGATCGACCAAGCACGGTACCAGAATAGTTACGAACACTGGTTAGAACATCATGCCCAGCCCATCGCGTAACACGCCGAAACTCCATTTGAACGAACATTTGTCGCCGCGCCTCGCTCAGCAACTGCGAAGACATGGGTTCGACGTGACATCAACACTAGAATCGAATTTGGTCTCGAAAAGCGACCCTGAGCAATTAGAGTTTTGCTGCGCGGAAAGTCGCGCGATCCTGACGTTCAACGTAGACGATTTTGCCGGCTTGCATGAGGAATATAAGGCCGCGGAGAAAGAGCATTGGGGAATCATTCTCTCCACGCGTGAGCCGATCGGTGTATTACTGCATCGTTTGCTACGTTTGTTGAATAGTCTTACCGCCGACGAATTGAAAAACCAGATTCGCTGGTTGAACGAATTCAAGTAGATCTATGGCTCAAGCGAATTTCGATTACGACGAAACAAGCGATACGCTTTATGTGTCGTTTGCGCCTGGCGAAAATGCGACTGGCATTCGCTGAGGTTATCCCGATTGCCTCCGTTGAAACCGCAATGCCCAAAGCCGCCTAGCATTTTCCGTTTGAACCAGAGGCATGGAATGAACATTGTGACAAGTAGCGACCCCCGAATTAGTAGGCTTCAAGTCACAAAGGAAAAAATCATCGCACAACTTACCGACGGGCGCACCATTAGCGTACCGCTCGCCTGGTCCTGGCGTTTATCAGAGGCAGCGCCCAAACAGCGCAACAAATTCGAGATAATGGGAAATGGTCAGGGAGTCCATTGGCCTGACCTGGACGAGGATATCAGCGCGTGGGGAATGCTCTATGGAATACCAGCCCATCGTCCTAATCGCGCAGCCCAGCCTCGGCGCCACAAGGCAGCAAACACGACACGGCGTACCAAAATGACAACACAAGACTGATCATCAATTGCAAAGACAAAATCCATGAACTTTTACGCCCTTGGCGCTCTTGGCAGTTCAATCTTTTGCATCGGCTAGAGAAACCTTCTCGTGTTCTATTCTAAATTCCGACCAGTTTTTCTTTTATCCCTAGTCCTTCTCCTCATCGCCGGCGCGGGCCTCGCCCTCTATGCCTGGCTACAACCCGCCCCGCCCCCATCCACAGTCACCCTCACCCGCGGCAATATTCGCGCCACGGTGAACGCTAATGCCCGCGTCCAGGCGGCTCGCACCGCGCGCCTCGCCTTTCCCGTTTCGGGCTTGATTGCCCGTGTCCTCGTTCAGGAAGGCGACACGGTCAAGGCCGGCGACGCGCTTGCCGAGCTCAAGCCCGACGAGTTTGACCGCCGGGTCCGCCAGTACGAGCTGGCGCTCCAGTCGCGGCAGCTCGACCTGGCGCGCGCACAGGCCGCGCCCCGGAAAGAGGACCTCGACATTGCGCGGGCGAGTCTCAAAAAGGCCGCGCTCGCGTTGAGTCTGGCAGAGGACACCGCCAAAAAGAATCCCTCTACATCGAATAATGCTGCACGTGACGCCGCGCAAGCAGACTATGATATTGCTCAAGCGAATCTCGACCGGCTGACGCGCGGGCCAACGGCCCAAGAGGTGCAAGCCTACCAGCTCGCCGTTGCCAACGCACAGATCGATCTCGACAATGCACGGGCTGCCCGCGACCAGACCGTGCTCCTTGCCCCTTACGATGGCGTCGTGACAGATGTGAACGCCCAACCGGGCGAGTTGATCGGCGGATATACCCCCTTGATCGGCATGGCGGATACGAGCAGGTTGGAGCTGCTTGCCGACATCGACGAAATTGACATTGGCAGCGTGGCTGCGGGACAAAATGTCGAGATCCATCTGGACGCCTTTCCCGGTCAAACGACAATAGGCAAGGTGGCCCAGGTCTTTCCCGCCGCCTCAAGTGAACGCGGCGCGATGGTCTACCGCGCGCGCATCTCGCTGGACCCTGGCCTGCCAGGGATGCGGCCGGGCATGGGAGCAACCATCCGCATCGCGACGGTGGAGAAAGAAGGGGTATGGCTCTTGCCCTCGCGCGCCATCAAGAATGCAGGGGCCCAAAAGATAGTCACCGGCCTCATCGCCGGCGCACGGCGCGACCTTGTCGTCCAGACTGGTCTGTCGGACGGCAGCCAGACCGAAATTCTCAGCGGAATCGACCCAGAGATACCGGTCATCGTCGAGTAATTTGAACTTGCCTCCCCTCAAGAACATGGTAGAATAGCGCCACGCGATTGTTCCATGCGCAACCCACTCGCTTTTCTCTTGCTATTGGCGCTCGTCCTCACCGCTTGCAGCGCCGCCCCATCAACGTCCACCCCAGAGCCTGCGCCTTCGGGATTTGTCGGCCCACTCCGGCCTACAAGTATTCCGCCGGCGCAGAATATGGCATTGCCGGCGGCCGAGCCCTCGCCAACGCCCACCTTTGCCCCCGCCTTTGACGAATACAAGGTCCGGCGCGGGGATACGCTGGGTGGAATCGCCATCCGCTACAACCTGAACATTGACGACATTATGCAGTTGAACGGGATGACCAACCCAAACTCGCTGCAAATCGGCCAGGTCCTTCGCATTCCCATCAGCGTAGATAAGGTTGCACCGGCTGACCACCTCATTCCCGACAGCGAACTGGTGTATGGCACTGCATATGCAAATTTTGACGTGAACGCCGTCGCACAAAAGTATGGCGGCTACCTCGTCGGCTACCACGAGCGCGTGGAAGGAACGATGATGACCGGACCGCAGATCATCCAGCTCGTCTCGGAGCGGTTCAGCGTCGGCCCGCGCGTCCTGCTCGCCATCCTCGAAATGCAAGGAGGCTGGGTGACGTCGAACGCGCTCAGTCAGCAGCAAATCGATTACCCGATGGGGCACGTCGATGGGGTTCGCACCGGCCTCTACAAACAGGCCTTCTGGATGGCCAACATATTGAACGCCGGTTATTATGGCATTCTGGATGGCAGCCAGCCCATCATCACCTTTGGCGACCGCCGCAAGGCGCGCTTTGCGCAAGCCATCAACCCCGGCGCCGCCGCAATTCAGAACGCGTTTGCCGCCGACTCCACCTACGATAGCTGGTTGTCCAAGCTCGGGCCAAACGGTTTTCTGGGGACCTATCAAAAGCTCTTTGGCGATCCGAACACGTATTCGAAAGACCCGGTAATTCCTCCCGGCCTCAAGCAACCTACCCTGCGCTTACCGTTCCCTGATGGACACTTTTGGTATCTGACCGGCGGTCCCCATGCCGGATGGGTCGATGGAAGTGCCTGGGCCGCGCTCGATTTCACTCCCAAAGACCAGGCGGGCTCATGCTGGCCTTCTGCAGACTGGGCCATCGCCGCCGCGCCGGGCAAGATTGTACAAGCCGAAAAGGGACGGGTGCTAGAGAACCTGAGCGGGACCGATTTTGCCGGCAACGGCTGGACCCTCATGTACATGCATATGGCGAGCCAGGACCGGGTGACAGTGGGCACAGTCGTGAACACGGGCGACCAGATCGGCCACCCCTCGTGCGAAGGGGGCGCGGCCGAAACGAGCCACCTTCACTTTGCGCGGCTCTATAACGGCCAGTGGATTCCGGCCGGCGACCCGCAAATCCCCATGGTCGTCTCAGGCTGGGTCACCCAATCTGCCCCGCAGGAATATGATGGACGCCTTGTGCGCGGCAGCGAGGTTCGCGAGGCAGACAACGCCCAGGTTCCCGACAAGAACGGCATCATCGCGGATGGCGGCAAGTAGAGCGCCCAAGGGTTTCCCGAACGCGCTGCATGTTTTGGTTGAAAACAAGAATCGGGCCGCTCTGGCCCGATTCTTGTTTTCTCAATCCTTCTTTTCGACTCGGCCGATACCGTTCTCGACCACCACCCGGTGCGTCACGAGCGGTTTGGTCGCCGGTCCTCGTTTGACCTGACCGGTCGCTACATCAAACCGACTGCCGTGCATCGCACAGGTGATTACCGGCCCATCCAGGTCCCCATCATCCAGCGCCGCGCCGCGATGCGTGCATTCGTTCACCGTCGCAAAGAACGTCCCGCCGACGTTATACACCACCACCGCCTCCTGGCCCAGCTGGACCACCTTGGTCTGGCCTGGCTCGACCTGGCTTGCGCGAAATTCGTTCTCCTTGAGCGGCGCGTCCGTAGGGACGGAGGCCATTGCAGCCGGCGCAGGCGCCGCGGCGATAGGCGCTGCAGGCGATACAGCAGAAAGGTCCGGCAGCAGAATGTGCAGACGCCCCTCTTCATTCTCCACCGGGAAAGTATCGAGGCAGGCATTCGGATCAGCCAAGAGTTGCCCGGTCATCACATTGTACTGAAATCCGTGCCAGGGACAGGTCAGCGTATTTCCATCAAGCGTTCCGGTCGCCACCGGCCCCCCGCGGTGCAGGCACTTGTTCCGCAGGGCGTAAAACTGCCCATTGTGGTGAAAAATGCCAATCGACATCCCTTCGATGGTTACGACCTTGCGCTCCCCTTCCGGGATCTCATCCACCTGCGCCACCGGCATACGCTTGCGTGGCACGACCATCCCTTTGTCATGCTCCAGATGGTACGCCTCTTCCGAGAGCCGGTTGACTTCCGTCTCAAGCGCCTTGTCCTCGGGCAGAATTGGATCAAAATCCTCCGCCTCGCGCTCGTGCCCGTATGCCCGCGCCAGGAGCTCGAGAACGATCATCAACAACTTGTTCCACGCCTCAATCGCGCACAGTTCAAAATCCTCGTCCACGTGGCGCAGCTCTGTCGTCAGCGCCATCGTGATGGCATGCGCCATAAACCCAACCTGGCCGATCACATACCGCTCGGCGATATAGATTCGTGGATCCGCCCCGCGCGAGGTGTGCGCCCGCCCGACATAATCGAGATAGGTCGCATACTCGTCGTCAAAGATCGCGTCGGCAGTGCGCAGCCAGAAATTTGCCTGGTGTCGCATCCGCATCTCTAAATATTCCTGGTCGATCGAGCCGTCTTTTTTGATAAAGAACTTGCGCGTCGGCGGATAGCGCAACAGGTGGGCATAGAATTTATCAATGATCTCCGGCAAATGTTTCTCGATGATCGGCTTGGTCCGACGGATAAATTGCACATCCTGCTCACTAAAATCGACAAACTGGGCCATGTACTTGAAATACCGCCCTGAATCGGGCGAGCCCTGGATGGAAGCGCCCTCGTGCAAAGGTTTCAGCATCCTTTTTTCTCCTGTCATCACAAAATCGGGGTTGGGGGTATCGGGCTGCGTGGGAGTATGTGTACCTGGCGCGATTGTATTAGAAACAGCGAACCGTGTCAATGCGGAGTGATTTGCATTCAGGCGGCCTTGACACATAACAATCATGTATGAGACAATAGGAACCGTCCTAGGGAACAAGAGCAGCGGGAGCACAAGATGAAGCAGCGCATTTTCAAATATGTAATGTGGGCGAGCCTGGCCGCCGTCGTCGCCGTCCTGTTGATCTCTGGTGCGACGGCCCGGACCCAGCCGACCGACCCCGAAGCAGCTTTCCGGGTTCTGCAATCGCGGGCGCCTGGTAAGCTGTCTGCGCACTGGAACACGTCGACCGGCATTCCGGATTTTCTCACCGGCGCCGACGCAGACACGCGTATCCCCTATACTCCGACCGCCATCGAGCACGGAAATCCCGTCGCCATCGCCCGCGGATTCCTCGACGAGAACCGCGCCCTGTTCAAGCTGACCGGCATCTCGCAGGACCTCACGCTCACCCGCGTCGAGCCCGATACCCAACTCAACTATGCGCATGTCCGGCTCGCACAGGTCTACCACGATATTCCGGTGTTCGGCAAAGAGCTGGTCGTTCATATCGATGCGCAGGAACGAATCGTCGCGGTCGATGGGCATTTACAACCTGACCTTACAATTGCGACCACCCCCAGCATAACTCCGGAACAGGCCGCGGAGGTCGCGATGCAGGACCTGCGCGAGATCCAATTGACAGAGGCCGAGCGCGCGCGGGTCAAAACGCGCCTGCTCGACAAGACCCGGTTGATGGTTTATGTGGATGATCTGGGCAAGGCCACGCTCACCTGGTATGTCACCATCATGACCGATTTTCCACTGGGCCAGTGGCGCTATTTTGTGAATGCCCGCCGGCCGGTGGTCGTCCACGCACTGGACAGCGCCGAGCACGTCAAACAACGCAAAACCTATACCGCCGACAATGGGACCGATATTCCTGGACGGCTGTTGATTGAAGAGGGCGAACAGTCGCGCGATGCCATCGCCCAGGCGGCGCACGACGCCGCGGGCAAGGTGTATGATTTTTACTTTAAAGCCTTTCAACGCGACGGCATCGACGGTCAGGGCAGCCCGATGGTCTCGACCGTGCATTACGGGAGCGATCCCCAGGACGCCGAGAATGCGGCCTGGGTTGGCGAAGCGCAGCAGATGATCTATGGCGACGGCGGCAAGATTTTCAAGCCGCTCGCCTATGCGCTGGATGTGGTCGGGCACGAGTTTACGCACGGCATTACCGACGCGACCTCACAACTCACCTATCAGGGCCAATCGGGCGCGCTGAATGAGTCCTACTCAGATGTCTTTGGCGTCCTCATTGCGGGAACCGATTGGACGATCGCCCGCACCATCGTCAAATCGCCCCCCTACCCGGTCCCGATGCTTCGCTCCCTCCAGGATCCCTCGCTCGGCGGCCGCTATAACCGGCAGGACGCACTCAACAGTGTCGGACAGCCCACGACGGTGAGCGAGTATGCGAACCTACCGAACAGTCGCAAATCGGATAACGGCGGCGTCCATGTCAATAGCGGCATTCCCAACCACGCCGCCTATCTGATCGGCCAGGCGATCGGCCGGGACAAGCTGGCGCAGATCTATTACCGCACGCTCACTCAGTATCTCACGCCCGATTCGCAATTCGCGGATGCGGCCCGCGCGACCGTCCGCGCGGCGCAAGACCTCTATGGCACAAACGAGGTCAATGCCGTCATTCAGGGGTGGTCCCAGGTAGGGGTCAATGTGAATGGCAGCACCAACGTGCCCACGCCCCCGCCCACCTCGACCACGCCCCAGCGTGGCCCGACGCAGCCCACACCTGCGCCGAATACGACCGCGGGCTGCACCAACCTCATCGTCAACGGCGGGTTTGAATCAGACGATGGATGGACTCAAGTCTCGACCGCTCATACCTCCATCATCGACACCGAGCTGCCACACACCGGCAACCAGAGTGCTTGGCTGGGCGGAACCGACAAGGAACCGGTCCAGTATATTTACGAGGACGTTCTCATCCCTGCCAATGCCACCCGCGTCGAGCTGGACTTTTACCGGCTGATTCACGAGCAGACCACCGGCATCCTCGGGGTCTTTGCCGACGACGCCAAATTCGGCGCGTTCATTGCCGACCTCAAGGGGAACGTGCTCGGCGCGCTCGAGCAGCAGACGTCGAGCGGCGGCGATGATGCATGGCATCCGGTCCAGACGGATCTGAGCCAGTTCGCGGGCAAGAGCGTGCGCGTCATGTTCCGCGCAGAAAACCCCAAGGGGAACGAAAGCAGCTTTTTCGTCGACGACGTGCAGCTCCTCGCCTGCACAACCGGCGCCGGGCCGACCGCGCCCCAGACCAATTCGCAGAATCTGGTCTATGTCCAGGGAACCATCAAGAGCTCGGCGACCGGCCGCGGGATTGAGGGCGCACAGTTCTTTATTATCAAACCGGGGCTGACCGCCACTGATGCAGCCGCCGACGATTCAGTCACCCGCGACGAGATCATTACAATGGGAACATCAGACGCCAACGGGCTTTATCAGACCGATCAGGCGATCCCGCGCGGCCAAAAGTACAGCGTGATCGTCATCGCCAACGGCTATCGCTCGATTGTCGCCGACAACGGGATCAATCTGCCGGCTAACGCTCAAAACCCATATCAGGTGGACGCAACCCTGAGTTCACGCTAATCAATTCTGTTATTCACCTTACGCATGTTATTTCAAACGGAGTGAGAAATCCCATGCCTGAAGCCGTTTGTTGTGTGTGCCGCGAGCGACTCACCCCGCCCTTCAAAACTATTGATGGCCGCCTGTATTGTGACCGGCACTATGCCACGGTCAACAAGCCCCATGGAGGATTCTGGCGCGCGGGGATCGTTCAGATCATTGGAATGGGCGTCCTCAGCGCCGTCATTGCCGTTCTTGCCGGGTACCTGCCTCCGCTCGACCAGGCCGGCTCGATGATGGCGGGCATCCTTCTCGCCGTCATCCCGACCGCGCTCTGGGTCGTCTATTTCTATCGGCAGGACCAACTCGAGCCCGAGCCCAAAACCCGGATCGCTGAAGTCCTCCTCCTCGCCTTGCTTCTAACCGCCGCCATCGGCCTGCCCCTGATCGGGCTCTTCCGCTTGGCGGACTGGGCCAACACGAACCAATTCGTCTCTCTTCTCGCCTATATCCTGATCGGAGGGTTTACCTACGAGACGATCAAGTATTTTGCCGTCCGGTTGGTCGTCTATGCAACTCCGGAGTTTGACGAGCGGATGGATGGCATTGTCTATGGGAGCATTGCCGGACTGGGAGTTGCCTCCCTGCTGGGCTTGCACCACGTGATTGACAACCAGGGGGTGGCGCTCGCGCCTGGCATTATCTATGCGGTCACTACCGCGCTCGCACAGGCCTCCTTCGGCGGAGTGATGGGCTATTTCATGTCGCAGGCCAAGTTCGAGCACCGACCGGTGTGGTGGATTCCCGTTGGCGTTTCCCTCGCCGCCCTGCTCGACGGCGTCTATAGTTGGCTGGTCGGCGAAGTGAGCATGGTCGGGCTGACGGTCGATCCATGGCGCTCGCTCCTGCTCGGGCTCGCCGTCGCGCTGGTCACGTTTCTCATCCTCATCGCCCTTATGCAGCGCGCGATGAATATCGATATGAAACAACCATCCGTTCCCGAATCGTAGGGGCCAAGCAACCGCAGGCGCGGATATTTTTCGATCCGCAGATACCATTGCAATTGCTTTGCCCTTACCTACGTCTAAATGACAGAAACCATCATGCAAGAGGTTGTTCACGAATTCCGCCTGTGGCGCAAGGATATCGGGGTTGCGCTGGTCGCCGTCCTGGCGATTGTTCTCGGCCTCCTCCTGCGCTACCAGGTCGAGAGTCGCGTCACAACGTATCAGGACCCGAACAGCGGTTTTAGCATCACCTACCCCGTCACGTGGGGGAGTGTCACATCGCTTCAGAACGCGCTGCTCAAGGTGGAGGACCCGCTGACCGATTCGACCTACAAAACCAATCTCTCGATCAGTCAGCGCGATCTTGACCCGAGCAGCCCGCCAACCTTGCAAACGCTCATGGACCGGCGTGTCGCCCAGCAGAGCGCACTGACGAGCTATCATTTCCTCGCCAACCGCGACGCGGTCGTCGACGGCGCAAAAGGGATGGAACTGGAATATGCCTATACGGTCCAGCCGATCGATCAACCTCGCCGGGCCTCACTGCCGGTCGTCGTTCATGCCCGCGAGTATCTAGTCGTCACCGCGAGCCAGGCGTTTTACATCACCCTTGCCGCGCCGGAGAGCGATTATGACCGGGCGAGCGCGAAATTTGACGGGATCGTCAAGAGCATCAAGCTGCAAGGAGCACGATGAGCGAGGACCAGCACAAAAACCCCGACAAGGAAGAAAATTTCAAAATAGAGCAGGGACCACACGACTCGTCGCTCCAGCCCGGTGACACGGAACCGGACGAGCGCCTCGATCTACCTAAGGGCGCATTCGTCGCTATGCGCAAGAGCGGCGGACTCAAGTTCAGCACGCGGACACTTGTCGTCTATACCGACGGACACGCGTTGTATACGGCTGGACCGGGGAGCACAAGCGTATCTCAATCGGCCGCGGTCGAATTGAGTGAGATGCAGTTGGCGCGTCTGCGGCGAACCCTGGCCGCAATCGATTTTGCGAAATTACCGCCCCGCGCCGGCCGCGCCAGCCCGGATGGATTCGTGTATGAAATTACGGCGCATGTGCTCAAGTCGTACTATTGCGAAGCGTGGGATGGGAGCATCCCGCAAGCACTCAAACCACTGATTGAACAATTGCGCCGGTTAATGCCGGCCGATTAGAGCAGAGGCAACATCAAGCAACCGATTGACTCATTCAAGGAGACCATCAGAAATGCCAAACCATTCACGCGATGCAGAGGGACATCAAGCCAACCCGGGCCAATCGGGTTCGGGGGGCGACGTTCTCGGTCATATCAATTCGGATGCCACCCCGTCAAATCCGCCGAGCACCGGCCCACAAGGACAGTCTGGCGGAGATAATCCGCTGGGTGATATTCTGGGGCAGATGATGGGGGGCGGGTCCGCGCCGCAGACCCAGTCGGGCGGTGACCCACTCGGCGGACTGCTCGGCGCGCTGCTCGGCGGAGGCTCGGGCGGGCAGGGAACGTCGCCGCTCGGCGGGCTTTTGGGCGGGCTTTTCGGTGGGCAGCAAGGCTCAACCGGCATGCCCGGCAACATGGGCATGGCCAATTCGCCGTTTGCTCCGCTGTTAACGCCGCTGGCAGACAGCCTCGCGGCCAAGTTTAACCTCCCGCCTAATGTCGCCGAAGGCATCGTCCTGTTCGCCGTGACCAAGCTGACCGAATCGGGCGCCGCCGGCGAGTTGACGAATCGCGTGACCTCAGGTCAGGGGGTCAATCGCCAGCATTTGATGAAATCCGGATTGGCCGGCGAACTCGCCCAGCAACATGGAATCGACGAGCACACCGCGGCCGCAGCCCTCGAGCACGTATTCGGCGGCCTGGGCGACCAGTTACATTCGCAATAATCCTGCGATTCGCAGGTTGACAGGATAGCCTGCAGGTAGATAATGGCGTGATATGCGCCAGATTATTCACCTCGACCTGGATGCGTTCTATGCCTCGGTCGAGGCGCTGCTCAATCCTGACCTTCGGGGCAAGCCCCTGGTGGTCGCGATGGGCAACCCCCAAGGGCGCGGCGTCGTCGCGACCGCGGCATATGAGGCGCGCCGGTTCGGCGTCCATAGCGCCATGCCGCTGCGCGAGGCGCTCCGTCTCTGTCCCCAGATTATTGTCGTACCCGTCCGCCACGCGCTCTATGCCGAGTACTCCCAACGCGTGATGCAGGTCCTCCGCGATTCCTCACCGCTTGTCGAGCAGGTCTCGATCGACGAGGCGTATGTCGAAATCGAGCCGGAGCGGGATGCCGCCGCGCTGGCGCGCGCGATGCAAGCCCGTATTCAGAACGAGCTCGGCCTGTCCTGCACACTCGCCGTCGCCACGAGCAAGCTGGTATCCAAGGTGGCTTGCAACACGGTCAAGCCGCATGGGTTCATTGTGGTCCCCGAAGGAACGGAACAGGCCTTTCTTGCCCCGCTGCCAATTGGCAGGCTGCCGTACGCCGGTCCGGCAACGCGCGCCCGGCTGGCGCGCTGGAACATCAAAACGATTGGTGATTTGACACGCGTGCCGGTCGCGGAGCTGCGCGCCGAGTTCGGCAAGCACGGCATCTATTTGTCCGAGGCCGCACACGGGCGCGACGATTCGCCGGTGGTGGCGGATTCGAAACCGAAATCGGTCTCGCAGGAGAACACATTCGAACGGGACACGCGAGATGTGCGATTCCTCGAAAAAGAGCTGGCGGCGATGAGCGAGCGGGTGGCGCACGAATTAGAGCACGAGGGGTACCTGGCGCGCACGATTGTCATCAAGCTGCGCTACGCCGATTTCTCGACAATCACCCGGCAGACCACGCTGCGAGCGCCGACCGCCAGCGCGGACAAAATCCTCGAGTGCGCGGTCAAGCTGTTACGCGACAACTGGGACAAGCGCCCGGTCCGGTTGATAGGGGTGGGAACGCACGGGCTGGTCGAGGCGGAGGGAAGCTGGCAGCTAGAGTTGGGGGTCTAAACGCATTTTATGGCGATTGACACAGCACCGAACGCAAATCCATGACGCCCGTTTCAGCGAACTTTATCGGTGAAACTTGGCGCCATCGCCCATTGGGAGATCAACTGTTTCTTGCGCAGCACAGTCAATAGCGGGCGCTCGACGAGAATATAGACGAGGCTTCCCCCGCCGACTGCAAACAGCGCAATCAAGAAGGTTGTAGCGAAAGGTCCTAAAATCAAGGCCAGCGATATTTTCGAAAAGGCAAGCGATAAAAAGTTCACGAACGCAAAAGCCCCCAAGTAGATGGAATAGGATGCATCTCCCAGAAACACCAAGAGCCGTGGCAACTTGATTTCATACTGACTCGCCAACCACGCGCTTCCAGTGACCAATAGAAACGCCGGTAAACCAAACGACGCCATCAGCACCATTGCCGAGTAGTTTTCAGTCGGGTTAAGCACCAACCCCGCCGCGAAAAAGAGCCCGGCCCCGGCCAGAGCCAAAACACGCGCGTATCGGAGAGTATAATTCTTGATAATGAAACCGCTTGCACATCCTAGCAAGAATTCCAGATTGCGCGGATTGAGCAAGAACCCAATCAAATAGTTAACCCCTTCAAACAAACCCGCCGATTGGAATGCAAAGAGGCCAATAATGGCAATAGCCCACACGATCACAAACCGCAGCATCCAGCGTCTCCCCAGCAAGATCATGATTCCAAAGAACACATAAAAAAGAACCTCATGTGTGAGTGTCCAGGCTGCTCCGATGAGAGGTAGGTTGGGCTGAGGCAAGAGCAAAAACGAAGAAAGAATGACGCCCCATTCTTTTTCGTATGGTTTGGCGTACCCGGCCACCAAGAATATCGCGGCCAATTTCACTGCGGTCACACCCCAATAAAAAGGAAAAATCCGCTTGACACGTCGGTCGAGATAAGTCGCCAATGTATCCGGCTGGCCCAAATCACGCCCATGCACGTAAAAGATGATAAACCCGCTTAGCACAAAAAAGAAATCGACGCCGGTAAAACCAAAAGAGAAGACGTTACCCATGAAAACATAGTTGAATTTTTCCTGGCTATAGACGGTGACATGGTAAAGGACCACAAGAATCGCCGCGATCCCACGATAAACCTGGAGGATATCGAGTTTCTTCATTTTTCCGCCACAGCGCCGATATGCTGATGAATAAATTTCAACCGTAACCGGGTTGCCACGTCCACGACTGCTAACCCTGCCATAGTCATCAGCACCGCATCGGTTGGCAATCGATAGCGCGGGGCCGACCATGTCGTCAGGCAGAGGATCGTATCAAACGCGGCGTAGAGATAGAGGGGAAGGCACAGCCGCCAGTTCTTGCGGGAAAGCCAGAGACCATACAGGAAAAAGGGCAGGTACAGCGTGAACGACAACAATCGAGCAAGGTTGCTGATGGTTGACGATTCATCTGAAGCGCCGACCCAGAAATAGTCCTTGGTGCGATTAATCGACAAGAGCACGAACCGCGTTGGATCGGCCAGGATAAAACCCATCCCCTGCTGATACAGGGCCCGGTCGATTGCCGGCTCGCCCAACCCCTTCAGGTTATCCGGGATTGGCGGCGAATAGACGCTATCGAAATTCGTCCCCTGATGGGGATGGTTCGACGCATAGAGCCAATATCCGCCGTTCGAATTCAACAGCAAAAAGTCATGATAGACCATATAGTTGCGGAAGGTCCAGGGCAACAACAACGCGGCGATTACAACGCACGCGATCCCTATCCCCTTGATCACCGGCAGCCGGTCGCGCCACCAATCAGGCAATCTTCTCGCGACCGCAGAGAATCCCCCCGGAAGGCCTGGCGCCCTGCCACCTGCGACCTGGGACGTGAGCCCCGCGGCCTGTGACCGGCCTGCCACCAGCAGCCACAGAAACAGCATCGGCGCAAACAACAGCAATGTCTGGCGGAACAGCGCGCCAAGCCCTAATACAAGGCCCAGCAAAAGATAATTCCGAATTCCGACCGATGGAAGTCCCCCTTGGGAGGAATTCCGACCGACGGGAGTCCCCCTGGGACGAATCCCCAGCGCGATATCAATCGCCGCAAGCACACAAATAATATAGAACGTCTGCGTCATGAGCGCGGCGTTGAAAAAGATGAAATAGGCATAGAGTGCGGTGAGCGCCGCCGCCGCGACCCCGACCCATTCGCCAAATAGGCGCCAGCCGAGCCGGTAGGCGAGCCAGATTTGCAATCCCGACAAAATGGCCTGGATGATCCGGGCAACCACCGGATAGTGCCCTGTCACGGCGTACACTCCTGTCAGGTAGAGCGTATAGAGAAATGACCAGTGGGCCGTCTGTTCATCCGGCTGGGTAAAGGGATACCACACGGTCGGGAAACTAAAACCGTGTCCGCTCAGCAAGCGCTGCGCCAGCAGATCATAGGAAACCTGGTCCCATGCGCCCGAAATGGGATCAACCCGGTTTCCGAGAGCCAGGGCCGTAATGATCCGCGCCAATACTCCGAACACGATCGCGATCAGGAGAAGACGCCCGGGGCTGGGCCAAGTAAACCTGCGAGAGCTATTTTGCCGTTCCATCACCATGCACCGTTCCCCGACGCGCCGTTCGCACCCACTCGACCGGCCGGCCAAAGCGCGCCATCAGACTCAATACAGTTCGCCAAATGATAAATAAAGGCCCCAATGACATGGCAATAAATGTCTTGACTGGCGCACGCTCGAGCCCCAGTCCCACCAACGGATAGATGCCAAGTAAGATAACCACCGCCGTCCAGATATAAGCGAAGACAGGGCTGATCCAGGAAAGAAGCGCCACATTCAGCACAAGGATCGCCGCGCTGATCAGAGTCAGAGTCGAATAGGAGGGAAAGAAGGACTGCGCAGCGCCATCCAGGAGTTTCAAATCCAGCCGGCGCAAACCCTCCCGGAGCATTTGCCCAGCAAAACGATGACTCGATTGGTAAGTTCCCGCCAGCCAGCGCGCCCGTTGAGCGCGTGCTACGGTCCAGTTTGCGGCTGCCTCCCCATACCCGATTGCGCCGGGCTCGTAGACGATTCGCATCCCACCGAGCAACAGCCGCTGTCGAAATTCATAATCCTCGGTCAGCCCTTCCGTCCAGGCCACCTGTTTCAATACGTCGGCGCGATAACAGATCGAGTCGCCCATGTTCTTGGCCGACCAACCCAGGTTGGAGCGCCCGAGGTTCTGGAATCGATTGTCCACAATAAACATGGCCGCCATGAGGGCGGGGAACCAACCGTCGTCGGGATTGCTAATCCGGTGCTGACCCTGGACGACCGGTGCGCCCTCGCGCAATCGCTGGTCCATCAAGCGGATAAAACCGGGCGAAACGACGGTGTCGGCGTCAAAGACCACGATGCCATCCACTGCGCCGTACGCGGCGCAACCCTCGTCCGATAGCAAACGCTCAAATAGCCAGCGCATGGCTGCGCCTTTGCTGCCGCGCAAGCCCTCCTGGCGCTCATGCACAATTGCGCCGGCGCGGCGCGCCATTTCGGCTGTTTGGTCCGTGCAATAATCGGCGACAACATGCACATCGAAAAGATGAGCCGGGTAATCCAACTTTTTCAATGCTGCGACCGATTGCTCAATCACCCCTTCTTCATTATGCGCCGGGATGGTGATGGCAAAGCGCAGACGCGCGCCATCGGCGACCGGGTGCGGCTTGATGCGCCGCACCCGGATTGAGGCGATCGCCAATAGATAGAGATAGGCGAGCGGCGCGCCGATGCTAACCAGCGCCAGAATGGATAGGAGCTCCAAAAGTAACATCGCTATTCCAATTTCCAGCAGGCGCGCAAGATGTCGACGTTCGATTTCACTTCACGGTCCGCCCGCTGGCGCCATCCGGGCAGCGGCCAGGCCAATCCCCACAAAGCCAGCTTGCCGAGGCTGAGTGCGCCCATCATGACGCGTAGCGCCAGCGCCGCGGGCTCGCCATAATTCTTGCGATAAAAAAGCATCTTGCCGCGATAGACCATCCGCCGGCGGCGCCAACGGTCGAGACTCCGCCCGCCGTAATGAATCGTGGTTACCCCGGGCACATAATAGACTTTCCAGCCACACTGTTGGAGCCGATATTGCAGGTCGGCCTCATCCCCGTAAATAAAATAGTCTTCCGCCAACAAGCCGATCTGCTCCAGCGCCGCTCGGCGCACCAGCAAGCAAGCTGACCCAAGCCAGCCGACCTGGCGCGGCTGGTCATCACGGCCGTGATTGGGATAGGCGGGCGAGATGAGCATCCCCAAACGCGTGGCGATCATGAATTCCTGCCAGAGATTGGAAAAATCGCCATAGCCGGCCTGGAGCGTCCCATCGGGATTCAGGAGGATGCCCCCCACCGCGCCCGCATCCCGATGATCGGCCATGAATCGGACCATGGTATCCAGCGACCGGGCATTGACGATTGTATCGTCGTTCAGCAGGAGCACACAGCGCCCCTGCGTCGCCTTGATCCCCTGGTTGCTCGCCCGGCTCAGGCCAACGTTCCCATCATTTTTGATGAGTTGGACTTGGGGAAACTTCTCCTCCACCATCGCCGGCGTACCATCGCTAGAACCATTGTCAATCAGTACGACATCGAAAGTGGTTTCGAGCCCGGCGCCATAGAGGGATTCTAAACACGGTTCCAGGTATTTCTTGTTGTTCCAACAGACAATGACAATCGAAAGCTCCGGGACATTCGGCGCGTTCTCATCCTGATTGTCGATTACGGTGACTTGCCGGTCACCATGGACATGCGCCATTCTTTACTCCTGGCGGAACTTGTCGTCCAGTTCCATGATCTCTTCATACGTGCCTAAATCAATGTAGGCGCCCCCTGCAATATGCACGCCGCGGCCTGTCATTCCCTGCTGGATTGCGCTGTTCATGATCTCGGCAAAGTCCGATATTCCCTCGTCGTTGACACAATGATGCAGGTGCTCGGTAAACCGCGGGCGCCAGATAATGCATCCCCACATCAAGGTAAGCTCCGTCTTTTTGGGCTTGTCGACAATCTCGACAACGCGCCGGTCTGCATCCATCCGGACCATCCCAAACTTTTCGGGGCGGTCTGTGTTGAACAGGATGAGGATGAGATCGTCGGTGGGGAGCGCTTCGTTCAGGCCGCGTTCGAACACATCCGGCGGCATAATCGTATCCGCCATGCCAAAACACACCGTCTTACCCACCGTCAGATGATAGGCCGCATCCAGGGCATGCGCCAGCCCGGGGGAGGTTGAGCCTTTTTTGCCCTCCCGAGGCTCCTGGACGACATAGCTAATATTGCAACCAAAGCGATGGCCGTCTCCAAAATAGGCCAACAGTTGGTGCTTGGTTTCGTTCACCACAAAGACCACATGCTTGAGTCCTGCCGCCGTCAGATTATCCAGCACAAATTGGGAAACCGGCTTGTAGCGGTTTTCGCGGATGATGGGGTACAATTCCTTTGGATAGGGCAAACCTAACCGGACCCCTTTGCCTGCAGCCGGAACCAGCCCAATCAATTCCTTACTCACAATCTCCTCCTTCGGCGCGATTAGGACGCGGGGACGGAATCCTTTGCCCCCGCCCGTTGCTTGGCTTGATTCTCGATAAATACGAGCCCGCCCAGGAACAACCACGCCAATACGCTGGCGCGGAAGCCGTTCAAACCGATATTATAGGCAAAGGGCAAAATCCAGTCATTCTGCATTCCTCCCTCAGCCATGCCAACCATCGCCCCGAGGCAGGCAAATACATAGCCCTGCATAAAGTCGCCTTTAAAGCGGTTCCGCAAAGACCACGCCAGCGATCCCAATTGCAGTTGAAGCCACACATACAATCCCAGGCCCACAATACCCATCTCAGCCATGATATCCACATACTGATTGTGCGAATTAAAGCTCACGGCATAGCCCAGGATTCCATAGAGCTGAGTGTAAAAGTAATAGTTCGCTGGGCCCAGTCCAATGATAGGACTATTCGGGATAACCTGAGTGACAACAACCCGCCAGGCTTCCAGGCGCGTATCAGTGCTGTACTGCTTGGCGCCGAGCAGCGCGGCAAAGAAATCAGGACTGGTATACAACAGCACGCCCAGGGCAATGACCGTCACCAGGAGCCCCACCCGCCAGGAACGCAGCCATATCAGCGCGCCGATCGTGATCGCCATCGGCACCCAGCCCGATGTCCACAACCGATTGAAAAAATAGCACGCGACAAAGCTGACGCCGAGGAGAAAGATCAAATAGAACCTGGGCCAGGGTCGGAGCTTTTGATTGAACAGGAGCTGCCCGAGGGACAATGCAGTAATCCAGGTCCAGAAAACACTGCCATCTGCCCCGTATGTGATGAGCACCCCCTGCAATCCTTGCCACGGGGTCAATCGGGACAGGATATACGGAGTGCTCATGACCAAAAAGACGCCGACGAGGACCTTGAGTTGATGCTCTGTCTGGATGCGGTTCGCGAGGAGCCAAAAGGCGCCCGCAGAGAGAATAAATACGGCCCAACCGGCCAACTGAGTTGCAAATGGCGCGGTGTGGGCAAATGGATTCCATGGGACAATCCCCGCAGCAAGCGAGACAGTCGCAGAGACACAAAACAAGAACAAGGGCACGTTAACCCGTGAGGATAACCACTCAACGTGGTGATGGCGCAGCATCTCGATAATCCACAGCGCCAGGAGCAACGGCAAAAGTAAAATCGTGATATTGACCACGGTTTGGGTTCCAGTTGCAATGGCGAACGGAACGACGAGGTCTGCGATCATCAGCGCCGGCAAACCCAACTGCGGTCTCAACATCAAGACGAGGAGCGCCGGCACGGCGATCAAGGCCCCCACAACCAGGATCGACGCGCTCTGTCCAAAATAATAGGCCAGGCCCAGAACCGCGGCGACCACCGTCAACGGGAACAGCACGCGCTGCGGCCAATCTTTTAAATCAAGCTGTGCAAAATTTGTCATATTACTCTTTGGGCGTCTCCCCCCGCAATCCCATGCGATACCCCTGCGCGATATAACCCCCGATCACCCAGCGATAGAGCGGCGCCAGGACCTGTGGCTGCGGATAAACCCGCTCGAACAGGTGGGTCACCATTTCCAATCCCGGCAGGACTGGCCACGCAGCTAACACCTGCCGCACAATTTTTTTTGCAATGAGGCTGGGTGAATCCTCTCCCCACTGTACATAGCCTTTATCGCGGAACATAGGCAGGAGCGGCGCCAGGTCCGGATACTTGCGAAACAAGGAAACGGCCAGGCTGGCCTGAAAGCGATAGCGCCTGGTAAATGTGTCCAAATCACGAATCGCATAGTCGCGGTGATAACAATGCGCATCGGGACTGGACCGAAAGGCAAACCCCTGCTTGTACGCCCGGTAGGTCAGGTCCACGTCAAGCCAGAGCGTGCGAGGGTCGTCGGCGACCTTTTGCCACATCCCCAACGCAAAGAAATGTTCCCGCTTGATCGAGAAATTGTTACTGGCAAAGCTGGCAAAGCTCGGATTGCCTGTATTATAAGCCGAGCTGGCCGTAAGCCGCGTATAGATGGACCGGAACACGGTATCTTCTGGTGTCAGGTGCGGGAGCAGTTCCCCCATGACGATCACCCGGGCCTGCGCCTGATGCTCCTTGACCAACCCGGCAAGATAATCCGGTTCGAGCAGCATATCGTCGTCCACAAAAACAAGGAGCGCGCCCCGGCTGGCCCCGGCCCCGGTATTGCGCGCCATAGCCCCACCCTGATGCCCTTCTTGGCAATAGCACACGGCAAAGGGGTAACGGCCCTGAGCGACCTGGGGCGTCTCGTCAGACGAGCCATCGTCCACCACGACCACCTCAAACCGATCCGGCGGAAGAGACTGCCGGGCCAGCGTTTCCATGAGCTGGCGCAACATCGCCGCCCGGTTCCGGGTTGGAATAATGACGCTGACCAGGGGCGCGTCCATTTGCTTTTCGCTCGACAGATCCAGCACGTTCTCATCGGCGAAATGCGCTTGTTCGATGCGAACGCGCGGATCGCCCTTGTCCCCTATGGCCCCTTGATTTCCCATACGATCGCGCCCTGGCAATTCCACCCTATCTCTCGCTCATATTTGCTCAAATTCGCCGGGGTCAATCCGGTATTCGCAGTGACGACCTTCCATTGGTCCGCGTCCATATTGAATATATCGGTCATCCAGACACGCTCCCCTTTCTGGCGCGCCTCGGCAATGATCCGGTCCATTTCCCTGGCTAGCCCCGGACCGTCGGGCGTCTTGCCAAAGAGTGCGGCAGACAATTCCAGGAGCTGGACCGCTTTGCGATTCTCAAGAAACAGGTATCGTGTATACCCATCCCAGCCGGAGCTAATGATCAAATCCTCCTTGCCCATGTGCTGCGCCGTGCACATCCCCTGCACGAATGCCATATTGGGTTGATTGTGGTCCGGGCCAATCGCAAGTGAGAGATTGGCCGCCAGGATCGAGGCGACGCCAAGGATGCCCAGCGCGCCTAATGCCTGCGCACGCGGCCACCGCCACTCCGCAACAAGATCCCCGAACGGAATGCACAGCAGGATTCCAAAGGGAATGAACGCCGGCAGCCACCGCTTGAGACTATAGGGGTCCTGCCAGACGGCAAAAGTACCAATCAGCACGACCCAGGCGAGACAGAGCAGCAACAAACGCCCCCGCCCCTGCGGTGCGTTCGCACCCTGTGTGTCGATCGGCGCGCGCACATTATGATTGTCGGTTACAGTAGACTGCGAATCGCCCTGGCCCGCCGCACTACGGCGGAAACGCCAGGGCGGGCGATGCGAACGCGCCGTCCAGACCTGTATGACATATCGAATCCACCAGAATAACGCCAGCGCCAGAATAAGCGCCAGCGCACCGAGCGACACCTGGCCGATGAGTCGGTCGGCCGAGAACGTTCCGGACAAGAGCAGGCGCAACCGCATCCCGCGCTCAATCGGCAGGATGGCGGCGCCCAGGTTAGTCAACGCGAGCGGTATCCGCTCCAGGCTGAACGCGCCGTACATCGGGGCATCGTCGACCAGGTACTTGGGCTGTAGCCATGTCAACAGTGCTGGTAAGGAATCATTCCGGGCCAGCACGACGCCAAACCCCACGACCCCGGCGACCAAAAGCGCCGTCAGCGTTACACCGTACCACACGGCGAGCTGAATCCGGCGACGCAGGTCCAACCGCGTCAGGAGAAATAATATCGCGAGACCCAATACCCCCGCGCTGACCACGTGCTCCAGGTCGGCAATAATCGCCAGGGCAACGGCGACCGCGATCCCAATGACATACAACTGCTGCGTGCGCGGCGCCGGCTCATTTTCGCGCGGTGCGGCCTGCAATGCAAAAAACAACCCGGCCGCGCCGACCAGGAAAAACAGCGCCATTATATTGTACCAGGTCTCTGCGACAAAATACCAGTACCCGTACGAAAAGGCCAGCCCGAGCGCAAGGAGCATCCCGACCCAGCGCGACCTTGCCATTCGGGTAAACAGTTCGGCGAGAAACACGATGCCCCCCGCACCCAACAGAGCATTCAAGACCTGGAGCGGCCATGTCGCATCCCCCTGGTAGCCTAGCTCCTTCCAGGCGGCGTAATAGGGGACCCCGGCGACGGCGTAGAGAATATGGCGCATGTTGACGACAACGTGGCCCTGCGTCACATCCAGCGCGGTCTGAATAGCCCCATCCCAGCTCCTTTGCTGCGACGGCCAGGCCAGATAGAGAACCAAAACCGCGAACGCCAGGCTCAGGTCCAGGGCCCATCGACGCGTGATCCAGTGCGGCCAGCGCGACTGATTCTTAATCATGGGATGCATCCTCGCGCGCGCGGCTAAAAATCTCGTTCAGCCTTTCCGCATGCGTCTCCGGCGCAAACTCACGCCGGACATATTCCCATCCACGCATCCCCATCCTTTGCGCCAGGTCCTCATCGCTCAATATCCGTTCCAGCCGGTCTGCCAGCGCGCTCACATCTTTCACCGGAATCAGGTAGCCGTACTCGCCATCCCTGAGCCAGCTCGGGATCCCGCCCGCATTAAAAGCCACAACGGGACGACCGTGGGTCAGCGCCTCAATGCCCACTTTGCCAAACGTCTCGGGCGCAATAAAAGGCATCGCCAATACGGTACTGCCCTGGTAACAGGCATCCAGTTCATCGCCCATCCGCCATCCCACAAACTCTACCTGCTCCGCGAGGTCCATATCCTGCGCGAGTTGGCGATAGGCCGCGCCGCGTGTCCCCTCGCCGACCACTTGAAGGCGCACAGGTATCTTGATCAGCTTGAGCGCCTGCAGCAGATAGGGCAACCCCTTTTCGATTTCGAGCCGGCCGACAAACAAGATCGTCCGGGCCGGGCCGGCCGGGGTCGGCGCGTTCGGGACATCGGTAGGCGCATGGCCCACCTCGACAAAGTGGGGTGGGAGCAGCGAGATCCGGCCGGCCGGGTAGCGATTTTGCACGAGCAGGTCACGCATATACGGACTACCCACAATTAACCGGGGCAGCGCGACATAGGCCGCCCGGATGGCGG
The DNA here is from genome assembly GCA_049694275.1 of Anaerolineae bacterium. Taxonomy (GTDB): domain Bacteria; phylum Chloroflexota; class Anaerolineae; order UBA4142; family SHND01; genus JBAVQS01. Next base: position 67,312 of record JBAVQS010000250.1, read on the forward strand.
CAGTCCTGCTCAATATTCGCGCCACCGAACGGGGATGCCGCGCCGACGCGCACCGCCGCAGGTAAATCATCGGCACGCACCCCAGGCCAAACGGCTGCCGGCAGATCTCTTCGCCGCGCTTGAAGAGCTTGACCAGCCCCGGGCATGCGGCGTAAAAGGTGTGAATATAGGCCACCGTCGGCGCAAGCGCGCCGGCATCCCGAATGACCTCCGGTTCGTACACTGCGTGCAGCATGATCACATCCGGCGCAATCTCGCGAATCAAT
>JBAVQS010000251.1:0-10123 GCA_049694275.1 Anaerolineae bacterium
ACTGGTATCCGAACATCTATTCTATTTGCATTATAACATACATCGGGCGTTTGCCGGAAAGTGGGTTTTGCGTGCTATTGGCGCACCGGACGTATAATAGAGCGCCTATTCAGAAATGGGCGTCGCGAGTCGTTAACGAGGTTACGCATGAGGCCAAATGCAATCACTCAAACCTGGGTCCGGGGCCTGCTCCTGCTCCTGTTCGTGATCACCGCCGCCGGATGCCAGCAGGTGCTTCAGCCGGCGCCGGCGCGTGCGCCATCGACGGTGCAACTGACGCCGTGCCAGCTCGCGTCCTCCGACGCGTCCGTGCATCTGGCGGCCCGGTGCGGCAAGATGACCGTGTACGAGAATCGCGCCGCCCAATCCGGCCGGCAGATTGATTTGAACCTGGCGGTGATACCCGCCATCAGCCGCAACCCCGCGCCCGATGCGCTGTTTTTGATTGCGGGCGGACCGGGCGACTCGGCGACGCGCAGCTTTGTCGTCCTCTTTTCCGCCTTTCGCCAGGAGAATGAGAAACGCGATATCGTCCTTGTCGACCAGCGCGGCGCGGGCGATTCGCACCGGCTCGACTGCCCCGCGGAAAGCGATTCAGAAGATGCGGCGGCGGTCCGGGCCTGGGCGGCCGACTGCGTCAAACGACTCGACGCCGACCTGCGATTCTATACCACGATGGATGCGATCGGCGACCTCGACCAGGTGCGGGCGGCGCTTGGGTACCCGCAGGTCAATCTCTACGGGGTTTCGTATGGCACGCGCGTCGTCCAGGCTTATATGGCCCGCTATCCCGACCGGGTCCGCACTGCCACGCTCGACGGCGTCGTGTCGCCCGACCGGCCGATCGGCCTCACGGTGTCGACCGATGCCCAGCGCGCGCTGGACCTGATATTCGCGCGGTGCGCGGCAGACCCGGCATGCCACGATGCGTTTCCCGACCCGGCCGGCGACCTGGCGGCGCTCCTCGCCCGCGTGGATCAGGCCCCGGCGACAGTGACGGTCGATGACCCGGTAACCGGCAAGCCGACCCCGGTCACGCTGACCCGCAGCAAGCTGGCCTCTACGATTCAACTCTATAGCTATGCGCCCGAGACCGCGGCGTTGATTCCGCTGCTGCTCCGCGCCGCCCGCGCCTCGAATGATTTTACCCGGTTCGCTTCCCAGTGGCTCTATCTCTCCAGTCAGCTCGGCGACATCAGCACGCCGATGCATGACTCGGTGCTCTGCGCGGAAGACGTTCCGTATTACGGTGAAATCAGCGCGGCCACGGTGGACGCAGAAAAGCGCGGCTATCTCGGCCCATCTTTTACCGAGCTTGCGCAGTTGTGCCAGGCGTGGCTGGTAACCCCGGTCCCCGCGGAATTCAAACGGTCTGTCACCTCCACCGTTCCCACCCTCCTCCTTTCCGGCGAGGCGGATCCGATCACGCCGCCCGCGAATGCGGAACAGGTCGCCGCGCATCTCTCGTCCAGCCTGCAACTGGTTGCGCCCGGAGAGGGACACAGCATTATCATTCGCGGCTGTGTTTACAAGCTCGTCGCCCGCTTTATCGAACAGGGAACGGTCCAGGGACTGGCGACGGACTGTGTTCAGGAGATCAAGCCGATGCCCTTCTTTCTCAGTTTCACCGGAACTGCGCCCTGACGCGCGCTCCGGCCAGGTCGTTTGATATGATTCAGGTACAGGACCTCCACAAATCGTTTGGCAAGGTGACGGCGCTGGAGCGTGTGACCTTTACCGCTCCGGACGGGCAGATCACCGGCTTGCTCGGGCCGAACGGCGCGGGCAAGACAACCACCCTCCGCATTCTCTATACCGTGCTCAAGCCGGACCGCGGCTCGGCCCGAATCGACGGGCACGACACGGCTACGGAGGCGCGCGCCGTCCAGCGCTGCATCGGCGCTCTGCCGGACAGCCATGGCATTTATCCCCGGTTGACGGCGCGGGAGAATATTCGCTACTATGGACAACTGCATGGGCTGGCGGGGACGCAGTTAGAAAAGAGTATTGACGACCTGATTGCCCTCCTCGACATGCAAGCCATTGCCGACCGCCGCGCCGAGGGTTTTTCCAACGGCGAGCGGCTCAAGGTCGCCATCGGCCGGGCGCTGGTCCACCGGCCCCAGAATGTGCTGCTCGACGAGCCGACGAACGGGCTCGACGTGATGAGCACGCGCGCCATGCGCACCATCATTCGCCGGCTCCGCGACGACGGCAAGACGGTGCTCTTTTCCAGTCACATCATGCAGGAGGTATCGGCTTTGTGCGACCAGATCGTCGTGATCGCACGAGGCCAGGTCGCCGCATGTGGGACCTCCGACGAACTGCGGCGGACAAACGGAGAACCCAATCTCGAAGACGCCTTTGTTCGCATTATCGGCTCGGAAGAGGGGTTGCAGTAATGATGGACCGTATCGCCGTGATTTTCAAAAAAGAGGTCGTGGACAACCTCCGCGATCGCAAGACCCTGGCCGGTTCACTCTTTTCCCCGATCCTCGGACCACTGATGATGCTGGTCCTGTTCAGTGTGCTGACCTCGACGCTGGCGACCAGCGTGGAAAAACCGCTCTCCCTGCCGGTGGTCGGCGCAGAGAACGCTCCCGCGCTCGTCCAGTTCCTCGCCCAGAACGGCGCAACCATTCAATCGGCGCCGGCCGATCCTGAGGCCGCGGTGCGCGAGGGAAATGCCGAAGTGGTGCTGGTGATTCCGCCGGATTACGGCAAAGCGTTCACGACGGGACAGCCGGCGTCCGTGCGTCTCATCATTGACCAATCGCGCCAGACGGCGCTGGTCTCCATCGAGCGCGCCCGGCAGTTGCTGAGCGGGTATAGCCGGGAGGTGGGGGACTTACGGTTGCTCACGCGCGGCGTGGATCCGAACGTGGCGCTGGCGCTGGCGGTTCAAGAGACGAATGTCGCCACCCCGCAGAGCCAGGCATCCCTCTTTCTCAACATCCTGCCCTACTTTATCATCTTTGCCATTTTTGCCGGGGGCATGTCCCTGGTCATCGACACGATTGCCGGCGAGCGCGAGCGCGGGTCGCTCGAACCGCTCCTCATCAACCCCGTCGCCCGGAGCGAGTTCATTCTCGGCAAGCTGGCGGCGGCCCTCGTCTTTACCACCTTTGCGTTGATCGAGTCGCTGGTGGCGTTCTATGTGGTGCTCAACCTGCTCCCCACCGAAGCGCTGGGCATCCAGATCGGTCTGGGCCTTGACGCGCTCGGCCTGATTTTGCTCATCGCGCTTCCGATCGTCCTCGTCGCCTGTGCGCTCCAGATGATTATTGCCACCTTTACCAAAAGTTTCAAGGAGGCGCAGAACTATCTGGGCCTGCTCCCGCTGATTCCTGCCCTCCCCGGCATGCTGCTCGGGTTTATGCCCATCAAGGCGCAGCTCTGGATGATGTTCATCCCCACCCTCGGTCAGCAGTTCCTCATCAACCAGGTGATGCGCGGCGAGACGCTCGCGCCGCTCCATATCCTCGTCTCGGCGGTCTCAACCCTGGTTCTGGGCGCGCTGTGCGTGGTTGTCGCCATCAAGGTGTACGAGCGCGAGCAGGTGCTTGTGGGGAGATAAAAGCGCGTGTATAATTGTGCAGCCGGGCGTCATTGGGATGCCCGGCGAGATCGCAAGAATCGCAAATGGAGGCATACCGATGCTTGATCACTCGTCCCGCTCCGCGCGGGGAATCCTGCTCTTGCTCTTGATCCTCTCGCTCCTCTCGGCGCTCGTCGCCTGCAACACCGGCGCGGCTACCCAGACCGCTGCCCCGCCCACCGCGGCGCCCGCTGCCACCTCGGCCCCGGCCTCGACCGGACCGGTCACCTTGACCTTTTACTATCCCATTGCCGTACCCGGGCCGATTACCCAGGTCATCGATGGGTACATTCAGAAATTCCAGCAGCAGAACCCGAACATCAAGGTGAACGCCGTCCTCTCCGGCGGCTATCCCGACACGCTGACCAAAATTCAGACGACCATCAAGGGGGGCGGGACCCCGCCCGATGTCGCGGTGCTCCTCTCCACCGATCTGTACAGCCTCGTCGATTCGGATGCCATCACGCCGCTCGACGACTATGTCAAAGCTGCGGGCGGCGATTCGTTCACGGGCGACTTCCAGCCCGCGTTCCTCGCCAACTCGAACTATCAGAACCACATCTGGAGTCTCCCCTTCCAGCGCTCGACGCCGGTCCTCTATTACAACAAGGACCTGTTCAAGGCGGCCGGGCTCGATCCCGAAAAAGCGCCGGCGACCTACCAGGAGATGGTCGACGCCGCCAAAAAACTGACCAAGCCGGATGGCTCGCAGTGGGGCATCGAGGTTTCGTCGGACGGCATTCCCTACTGGCTATTCCAGTGCTTTGTCATCGGCAACGGCGGGAACGTCGTGACCCCCGGCGTGGCGAACAAGGTCAACTTTAACGGCCCCGAAGTGGTCAAGGCGCTCCAGAACGAAGCGGACCTTGCCAACACCACCAAGGTGATGCCGACGGGCATCCTGGCGTGGGCCAACATGCCGAACGATTTCGTGAACGGCAAGGCCGCGATGATCTATCACTCGAGCGGCTCGCTCGCCAACATCCTCAAGCAGGCCAAGTTCCCGGTCGGCGTGGCGTTCCCGGTCGGCGACAAGGGCTATGGCGCTCCGACCGGCGGCGGCAACATGTACATCCTCAAGGGCATCCCGGCGGACCGCCAGGCCGCGGCCTTCAAGTTCATCCAGTTCATGACCTCGACCGACATCCAGGCGGACTGGAGCATCAACACCGGCTATATCGCCTCGCGCAAGTCCGCCTATGACACCCAGGCGATGAAGGACTATATCGCCAAGACGCCGCAGGCGGCGGTGGGACGCGATTACCTGAAATACGCGCAGGCCGAGCTCGCGACACACAACAACGCCCAGGTCCAGAAATTCCTCGGCGACGCCGTCCAGGCGGTCATCACCGGCAAGAGCGATCCGGCGGCCGCGTTGAACGACGCCCAGACCAAGGCGACGCAGTTGCTCTCCCAGTTCAAAGACTAGCTTTGTGAGACCCGAAGGGTTTGGAAAAAACCCTTCGGGTCTATCCCCACGATGAATGTCACGATAAAACGGCGCCGGTTCCAACCCGGCGCCACCGCACTACCGTATCTCCTCATCCTGCCGACCCTGCTCTTTGTCTCGGTCTTTACGCTCTTTCCGACCCTCCGCGTTTTCTACGACAGCCTCTTTATCAATAACCAGGCGGTCAAGGTTCCCCAGTTCAACGGGCTCGGCAATTTTCTCACGCTGGCGCAGGACCCAACCTTTCGGCAGGTCATCGGCAACACCTTTTTGTACGTGGTCGTCACTGTGCCGGTGAGCGTCTTTCTCGCGCTCGTCCTCGCCATCCTGCTCAATCGCAAATTCCGCGCGCTCGGGTTCTACCGCCTCGCCTTTTTCTATCCAACCGTTCTCCCGATGGTGAGCGCGGCGACGATCTGGTTATTCATGTACACGCCGGGGTATGGGCTGGTCAATCTCTTGCTCCAGGTGTTTCACATTCCGAGCCAGAACTGGCTGGGCGAGGCGAACCTGGCGCTCATTGCATTCATGATTCTCGGCGTCTGGAAACAGACCGGCTATTTCATGATCTTTTACCTGGCCGGCATCCAGGGGCTGCCGCATGAAATCTTTGAGGCGGCCGAGCTGGACGGGGCGGGCGCGGTCTCCCAGGCGCGCCATCTCACCCTACCGCTGTTGATGGGGACGACGCTGTTCGTCACGACCATCGCGGTAGTGAATGCGTTCGAGACGGTGGACCAGATTTATATCATGACCGGCGGCGGGCCGGTGAACGCGACCAACATGCTCCTGTTCCATCTCTGGGAGACACTGTTCAATTTCTACGACACCGGCCAGGCGAGCGCGCTCAGCGTCATTCTGATCGGGGTGCTCCTCGTCTTTACCGTGACCAACTATATCTATGGCGAGAGGCGGGCGACGTATGAATAAGCGCGGGTTGAATCGCCGCACGCTTTTGAACTGGCTCGGCCTCGTCGTGCTCGGCCTCATCGCGTTCGGCTGGGCCGTCCCGATCCTCTGGGCGATTGCCGTCTCGGTGCATCCCCCCGAAGAGGCGCTCAGCGCCAGCAACGCCTGGTTCGGCACGCACCTGACGCTCGAAAACTTTGTCACCGCCTTTAACTTTGCGCCCTTTGGCGTCTATTACCTCAACACCATCATCATCGCCTTTGGCATCCTCGCCGTGCAGATCATTACCATCAGCCTGTCCGGATATGCCTTTGCGCGCTATCGCTTTTTCGGCCAGGACGTGCTCTTTTTCCTCATCCTGCTCCAGTTGATGGTGCCGACCAGCACCCTCATCGTCCCCAACTTTTCGACGATTCGCAGCCTGCACCTGTTCGATACCCAGCTCGCCGTCATGATCCCCTATTTCGGCTCGGCGCTCGGGACCTTTCTCATGCGCCAGACCTTTAAAACGGTGCCGCGCGATCTGGACGACGCGGCGCGGATGGATGGGGCGAACTGGCTGCAGACGCTCTGGTATGTCTATATGCCCGCCGGGCGGCCCGCGCTCATCGCCTTTGCGCTCTCGTCCATCAGCTTTCACTGGAACGATTTCCTCTGGCCGCTCATCGTCACCAACAGCGCCAACAGCCGCCCGCTCACGGTCGGCCTCGCCGTACTGACCCAGGGGGGCGAGATCGGCGCGCAGTGGCCGCTCGTGACCGCCGGGACGCTCATCGTTGTCGCGCCCCTGCTCATCCTCTTTCTCATCTTTCAGCGCCAGTTCATCGAGAGCTTTCTCCACTCAGGAATTAAATAGGTCACAAGCCGCAGGTCACAAGCCGCAGGTCACAGGCTACAGGCCGCACGTCACAAGTTGCAGGTCACAGGCGGCATGACGCAGGCGGCAGAGGGCTGAGACTTGCGACCTGCAACCTGTGGCTTGCAACCTGTGGCTTGCAACCTGCGCCTTGCGACTTGAAACCTGTGACCTTTGTGTTATAATCCGCCCGTGCCTGTCGAACGCAATTCCAAGGAAGCGGCGCGCCTGGCCGTTCACGTAAGCGGCCGCGTCCAGGGCGTCAATTTCCGTTGGTTCACGCAGCGCTGCGCCAATGACTTCGGCCTGCGCGGCTGGGTCCGCAACCGGGGCGATGGCTCGGTGGAACTGGTCGCCGAAGGGGAGCGCGGCGCGCTGGAAAACTTTCTCGACGCCGTGCGGGTCGGTCCCTCTTCCGCCGTCGTCGAAAGCGTCGATACACAATGGAGCGCGCCGACCGGGGAGTTTGGTCGTTTTGAAATCCGATATTGACGCCGGCGTCGAACCGGTCGCCATCCCCGCGCCCCCGGCGGCCGTCACGCCCCGCAAAAACCAGCTCCGGATCGCCTGGCTCGTCATGTGGAGCGCGTTTTTCGTTTGCCTCCTGCTGACGGTCTCACTTCCGCTGGGCGCGCGCCATCTCATCCTCTATACGCTCGAGCCCCAGCCGGGCATGCTCCAGGCGATCAGCCCCAACACCGAGGGGTGCGGCACCGTCCGCTTTACCCCGCCGAACGCGACCCAGCCGACCGCCGTGACCTGCGATCCGGCCCCGTTCCTCGAAGGGAGCACCATTGCCACCGACCCCAGCTCGCGCGGGTTTATCACCTTTTTCGACGGGAGCATTGCGCAGGTCTTTCCCGACAGCAGCCTGGTCGCGACCGAGATGAGCCAGCCGCGCTATCAATGGAGCCGGCTCCCCAACCAGATCAAGATTCAACAGGATCAGGGATTGGTCATCTATGCCGTCGCGCCGGGGGTCACCCACGCGGGCAACCCCGACGGACGCCCGGTCAATCTCCAGGTGCATACGCGTAGCTTTGACGCGACCCTGAGCGAGGGGAGCTATTCCATCGAGGTCACGGACACGAGCGCGCAGATCGTCGTCACACGCGGCGGGCCGGCGACGCTGCAATCGGCGGACGGCGTGCACAGCGTGTTGGTCGAACAGGGCCAGCGCCTCCTGGCGGCGACCGGCCAGCCGCTGCCGGACCCGGTGGCGGCGGCGCAGGATTTGATCGCCGATGGAAATTTTTCCGGGGATGCGCTCAGCGCCGCGTGGCTGCCCTGGTTCGATCAGGGCGGGGATGGCGGCAATATCGACGGGACCGTCAGCCTGACCACGCTGGACAGCCGGCGCGCGCTCCACATCCTCCGGCAGGGGGCAGGGACCAACAGCGCGATCGCCGGCGTGCGCCAGCAGTTCAACCGGCGCGATGTCTCGATGTTCTCTTCGCTCGTCTTTGCGGCGGACATCCGCCTGCACCACCAGAGCCTCTCGGGCGGCGGCTATCAGAGCACGGAATACCCGCTCATCATCCGCCTCCGCTATCGCGACGCCTCGAACAACGACCAGGAGATGGTGCAGGGCTTTTATTACCAGAACGACGATGGCAACCCGGTCCGGAACGGCGAGCGCATTCCCCAGGACAAGTGGGTCCCCTTCCAGACCGGCAACCTCCTGCAAGGGCTCGCCTCCAAGCCCTTCACTCTCCTCACCATCGAGGTCTACGCCTCCGGTTGGGATTACGACAGCTATATCTCCAGCCTGCGGCTAACGGCGGAATAGGCCGCCGATTGAAGCCGCCGATTGAAATCGGCGTCTCAATAGGTGGAAATCGGTTTGAACCGATTACGCCGGGAGAGTCGATTTGTGAGACGCCAGCCCGAATAAACACATTTGGCGAGTGGGTGTATAATTTCCTCGCGCTGTCTATCCCGCAAAGGGACTCTCAGCGCTCGCTGACCACTGACCACTATCCACTGTTTTCGGAGGTCGTCGCATGGCCGTCACGCTCTCGCTCCGCACGGAAAATGATTGCATCGTCGCCGCACGCGATGGGCAATCGCTCGCGTCCACCCCTCTCGCCGGCATTCCTTCGCCGGCGCTCGTACAGGCCGACCCGCTGAACCACGGCCGCGCGCTCTATGCCGCGCTCGGCGGCGACGCACTGCGCGCGCTGCTCGATGCAGACGACGAGCGCCTCCTGCTCCTTGACGCCGATACCACCGCCGACGCGATCCCCTGGGAATTTGCCGCGCTCCCCGAGCACCAGTTTCTCGCCGCCTCCTATGGCCTCGTCCGCCTGCTCGACCAGCCCGCGCCGGTATTGGGCAGGCACGAGGCGCTGCCCCTACATTTCGTCGCGCTCGCCGCCGATCCCCTCGTCGATCAGCAGGACCGGCCGCGCGAAGGATACCGTCTCAAGGTGGAAGACGAGATGCGCAAGGTGCGGGACGCGCTGAGCAAGGGCCGGTCGGCGCTGGAGGCGGAGCGCGTCGCGCCGACCAAAGAGGCGCTCGACCGCGCCCTCCAGCGCGGTCCGGCGATCCTGCACCTCACCTGTCACGGGGACCTGGTTAATACCACGCATGGGCCGCAGGCCGTCCTCTTGCTGGAAGACGCGAACGGCAAGATGGACATGCTCTATGGAAGTGACCTGGCGGCCATGCCGACTCGCGGCGACCTGCGCCTGGTTCTCCTCAGCGCGTGCCGCACCGCCGAGGGGCGCGACTCGCGCCTCGCCCGCGCCCTCGTGCAGAGCGGCGTCCCCTTTGCCATCGGGATGCAGAGCACCTTCCCGGACGACCTGAGCGACGACATTGCGGTCGCGCTCTACGAGAGCATTCTGAATGGCAAGTCTCTGGCCGAGGGCCTGCGTCGGATGCGCAACGCCCTGCGTGATTATCCGACTGTGTTCGGTCTGCCGGTCGGCTATGCAGCGCGCGAGGGCTGGAAGCCGCTCCCGCTGGCTCAGGGCCGTCCCACCGTCCCCTTCCTCGGCCTCCCGGGCGACGCCCAACTCGCGGGCCAGGTCCAGCCGCCGCGCCCACTCCTGGGCCGCAACGGCGAACTGCACGCGCTCGCCGCGCTCTATGCAAGCGGGCATAAGGTCGTCACCGTCACCGGCACGGGCGGGATGGGCAAGACCGCGCTGGCGGCGAGCTTTGCCGAGCGCTTTGCCTGGCGCTGGCCCGGCGGCGTCCGCGCCTATTCGTTTGCCTCCGAGGTGGTGGACGCCCCCGCGTTTCGCCTCGCCCTCCTTCGCCTTTTGCGCGGGGAGGAGGTCGCGCGGAACCTGGCTGACGC
>JBAVQS010000252.1:0-27739 GCA_049694275.1 Anaerolineae bacterium
CAGTTGCCCATTGCCTAGCACCTGGACGTGGGCCTGACCGGACGGGCGCGGCGCGGCGAGGTACACTGTCAAAACGCCGTCCTGATTGCCAATGCCCCAGAACCGGATCTCGGCGCGCGGGCCGCTCCAACGAAAATTGCCGCCCGACGGGAGCGTCTCACGGAACGAGAACCCCTGAATGAGCGGCGTGTCCTGTCCACTGCCAATATCAATCGTCGTCCTGTCGCCGATTTGATAGGCGCAGACGATGCCGAACAGCGACGCCAGGGCAAGGACCAGGACCCACAGCAGTGGGCCTGGTCGCTTGTTCGTTTGCAGAATGGGGGGCTCGGTGCTCACGCTGGCTCAAACGCGCGAATCGCCTCCACGACGGTGCGCATGTCCTCGATTGGCAGTTCAGGATAGAGGGGCAGGGAGAGGATTTCGGCGGCGAGGCGCTCGGATGTGGTCAGGGCGCCCCGGCGTGCGAGGTGGCGATAGGCGAGCTGCTGGTGAATCGGCGTGGGGTATTGAATCGCGGTGCCGATCCCTTTTTCTTTCAGGAATGCCGCGAGCTGGTCACGCACCTGACTCTGGATGACATACAGGTGATAAACCGGCTTGCCATAGTTCTTTTCGACCGGCCGTTGTACCTTGACGCCGTCCAGCCATTCGGTGTACAGGGCCGCACGCTCGCGGCGCGCCTGGTTCCACTGATCGAGATGTTTGAGCTTGACGCGCAACAGGGCCGCCTGGAGCTCGTCGAGGCGCGAATTCATGCCGTGGGTCTCGCTCTGGTACCGCTCGCGCCAGCCATATTGGCGGAGCAGCCGCACCTGGTCGATCAACCGCGGGTTGTTGGTGACGATCATGCCGCCGTCGCCGTACGCGCCCAGGTTTTTGGTGGGGTAAAAGCTAAAGGCGGAGATATCGCCCAGGCTTCCCACGCGGTGGCCGCGATAGGTGGCCCCGTGCGCCTGCGCGCAATCTTCGAGGACCGCGAGATGATGTTGCTGCGCGAGCGCAAAGACCGGGTCGAGGTCGGCCGCCTGTCCAAAGAGGTGGACCGGGATGATGACGCGGGTGCGCGGGGTGATCGCTGTCTCCACCTGCGTCATGTCCATGTTCATGGAATCGAAACAGACATCGACCAGGACCGGCTTGGCGCCGGTGAGTTCGATGGCGACGACGGTTGCGACGGCGGTGTTCGGCACAGTGATGACCTCGTCGCCGGGACCGACGCCGAGCGCGAGGAGCGCCAGGTGCAGCGCCTCGGTGCCCGAGCCGACGCCGGCGGCATAGCGCACGCCGATGTATTGGGCAAATTCGGCCTCGAACGCTTCGACTTCGGGGCCGAGGATAAACCAGCCGCTCTTGAATACGCGCGCGCTGGCCGCGTCGATCTCCGATTGGATGGACTCGTACTGCTTTTTCAGGTCAAAGAATGGAATCATCATTTACTTTCTACCAATAGTGTTCGTGATACTGTTCGTAAAATTCGACCGTGCGTTTCAATCCCTCGCGGAGGTTGACCCGCGGCCGCCACCCCAGCTTGCCCTGGATGAGACGGTAATCGGCGTAATAGTCGCCAATGTCGATGGCCTTGCGATTGGGCGGGAAGGGGATCAGGTGATAATCGCCCTTGCTATACATCTCGACTATCAGCGCGGCCAGGTCGCGCAGGTTGATCGTCTCGTCACTGCCGAGGTTATAAATCTGGCCGTTGGCCTCTTCGCTGGCCGCGACCAGGAGGAGCGCATCGACCACGTCGTCCACATAGTTGAAATCGCGAATCTGCATGCCGGTCCCATAGACCTCGATCGGCTCGCCGGAGAGCAGGCGCTTGATCCAGATGCCGAGAAAGGTCTGGCGCGCGTCCTTGACGCGCATGCGAGGGCCGTACGTGTTGGTGAGACGGAGCGAGGCAGCGCGAATGTTATAGACATTGTTATAGAGAATGTGGTACCACTCGCCGGCCATCTTGTTGACGCCGTTGACGTCGGTCGGATGCAGGGCGTGCCGCTCGTCCACCGGCAAATAGTCGGGCTTGCCGTAAATCTGGCGCGTGCTGGCATAGACCACTTTGACATCCGGGTTGTGCTTGCGGCAGGCTTCCAGGATCGCGAGCTGAGCCCGGCAGTTGATGTCGAGGTCCTTGTACGGATTTTGCATCGAGTCGATGTGCGAGGTCTGTCCGGCCAGGTTAAAGAGATAGTGGCGGCCCTGCACGAGATAATCCATCGAGAACTCGTCGCGCACATCGGCAATATTAACCCGCACGCGGTCCTTGATCGGATCGACATTGAACAGGTTGCCGCCATACTCGGGAATAAGCGAATCGACCAGCGTCACCTCAGCGCCGAGCTGGACCAGCCGGTGCGCCAGGTTCGAGCCGATAAAGCCGAGCCCGCCGGTGATGAGGACGTTCTTGTTCTGAAAGTCAGCTGACGTATTCATGGTTTCACTGGCAATCGAATCTCGAAAGCTTTCCCATTAAGCTTTCCGCGGAGATATTCCAGTGTTTGTTCGTCAATTTTGTATTCCATCAAATTACTCCTCACTGGTCAATGTGCTGAGGCGTTGACGAACAGACAGCAGGAAATCGCCTGGTCGCATCACCTTGATTTGCCCTGTGGTCGGGTGAAAATGACGCAGGTTAAAGGTCAGCAGATGGGGGCAGCCTTCTAGCAGGGCGGCGACGAGGATCGGCAGGTCCTCTGGGTGCGCTTGCCCATCATAGCGAAGCAGTTCGGCGGGCGATGGGTCAGGTATAATCCGTAGGGCGCGACTGACGATGAGACGAAACTCGGCTAGTTTACCAGGCAGCTTTTCGGCGAGATTCCGCTCCACTTCCGTAACAGCCTGTTCCGAGGTTACACAGTCCAACAAGGTGATTTCGCCCATCTGCAAGATAACAACGCTGGCGCTATGTTCCGTAGGCGCGGCTGAACCTGCAAAAATAACATCGGCATCCAAAAAGACCTTTAGCTTTTCATTCATTCGGGCGGCCGTATTTTTCTGTGTAATACCGCTCGCGCTGTTCACGCAGCCCCTGAAGCATTTCCTCTACACTCAACCCTGCTTCCAGCCGCGCTCGTTCAATCTCGCGCGCCAGTTCGGGTACCATCGGAACCATCGGCGTCAGGATAAAGATCCCATCAAGATCAATAATCCGAAAAGTATCGCCCTCTTTGATCCCGTAATGCGCCCGTAGCTCTGCCGGAAGTGTCAAAGTGCCCCTTTGTCGGACCTGAATCGTCGATTCCATTTAATTCTCCTGATTTTCAGTAGTTACTGATTTTCAGTTAGTATTATAGCAGTAAATTTACCGGAGCGCAAGGAGAAATTGGGCTGGCATCTATTAAAATCCTCAGTTTGCCTCGGTGACCGTCAGCTTGAGTCCCGCCCCGGCGCAAAACTGTTGAATCTGATCGACGATCTCGGCGGGTGGGAGGGCATCGGCCGACGTGGGCATCCCCCAGAATATCTCTTCGCCGCGGGGCAACCGGCTCAGCTCGGCCTTGATTCCTTCCACACCGATCACCACATTGGCCGCGCCCTGAATTTCGCTCGTCGTCTTGAGGCGGTTGGTTCCGGGCAAGAGCACGAACCGCCATTCGTTATTGGCCTGCCAGCTATACAGTTCCCAGCCTTTGAACCCGTGTTGCAGCGTCGGCGCCAGTGTGGGTTGCGCGAGCGGCGTGGGTGACGGTGCGGCGCAGCCCGGTAGGATAAGGACGAGACCGGCCAGAACCAGAATGAAGACTTTGCCCATCATTTCCCGGTCGGGATAGCCCCCGATTGCACGAGCGCCTCGCGCTTGGAGCGATATCTGAGCCGGGCTTCCCGCTTGACCGCGAGCCGCCACCACCATCCCCAAACGGCCATCAAAGTGCGCGCGACGCGCGGCACGTTGAAAAATTGTGACTGGCCGTACTGCCGGTAATAGTGATGCACGGGTACTTCCATCAGGCGGAATCCGGCATCCTGGATTTTTTTCATCATCTCGAAGGTGATGGTGCCGGTCGTGGATTCAAGCTCGACGACATCAAAGATGCAGCGGCGCATGATGCGAAAATCACAGTCGACGTCGCGCAGCTTTAATCCAAAAATCGACTGGATAAAATACTGGTAGGCGTAGCCGATCACGATGCGAATCCAGGGGTCCTGCCGTTTGATCTTGTAGCCGTTGACCAGGTCAATGCGGTCTGAGATTTTTTCGACCAGCAGCGCGAGTTCGCGTGCATCGTACTGCGCGTCGCCGTCCGTGTAAAAGACCCACTCCTTGGTCGCCCGGGCGAACCCGGCGCGCAGTACGCCGCCGTACCCGCTCGGCTGCGTCCGGTTCTCGTAACAGAATTCATTGGGATAGAGCTTGGATAGCTCTTGCAGAACCATCAACGAATCGTCGGTGCTGCCGTCGTTAATGACCAGGACCTCGTAATCGTCCGAGACCTCACGGAGGACCTGGATAGCGCGCATGACCATGACCCCGATTGTCCCGGCGTCATTGTAACACGGAAAGAAAACGGTGATCGAAGGTTTGGGGCTCATTGGATTATCGTAATCGGTTGATCGAGCAGGACGCGGTCGCCCGCGCCGCCGCCGTTGGCGTCGATGACCTGAAGGCGGGCAAAGGTGGGGTCGGCCGCATCATACCAGCCAATCTCGACCCGGTATTCGCCGGGGGGCGCGTCGGGCTTGACCTGGAACGCATAAGCATCGCTCAAATATTCCCCCTCGACCCAGGTCGGCGTCGGGCGTCCGCCGCCCAGCGGTTGGGCATCCTTTTGTCCCCAGGGCTTGCTCTCCTTGTCGAGCAGATGGACAAAAACCGTATACGGCCGGTCCATCTTGCCGAGCGCTTTCCAGTTCAGCGTCACCGTTAGCGTATCGCCCGCGCGAATCTGCGGTGCGCTCACGTTATAGCCGGATAGGCCCACCAGGTTGCTGAAATTGGCGTCCTGTTTGAATACGGCTTGTGGCGCGACAAAGACCCGGTCCGTCTTTTGAATGGTGAATGGCTGGGTCAAATCGACCGTCCGCGTATCGGGCCCGACTAGCTTGACCTGCAAATCGGTCTGTCCTGCGCTCGCGTCCGGTGGGACCTGGATCAGGTACTGCCCACGCACGATTTCGCCCACATGCCACTGTGCGGTCGGGTAGGCGTCGTTCGCCAGCGGCAGCGCCGCACTGGCCTTGTCGCCAAATTGAATTTGAAAGCGATAGTCGCCGGCCGGTGGTTCCTCAACTCGCCAGAACAGACTCACCGGGACCGCCTCGCCGGTGCTTGCCTGCTCGCGTCCCAGATTATACCCGAGAAGCGTCAGAGGTCCAGCGCGCAGGGTGACCGTATGCTGAATCTTGAGGTCCAGCACGTTCGGTTGCTTTTGGGCGGGCAGCACCTTGACCGGTCCGAGTTTAAAGGATTTTCCCACCGGCGCACCGTTGGCGGCCAGGACATCCAGCCCCGTCTGATCGGCGGCCGTAAAGAACGTCACGGTCACAAAATAATCGCCGGCCGGCGCGCCGGGGAGGAGCGGCACGGTATAGGCGCCGAACAGGTTCTCGCCCTTGTTCCAGCGGGTGGTCGGATACGTATATCCCGCCGGGCGGCGGTCCTGCCGTCCCCAGATATTTCCTTGCGCGTCCACAATCCGCAGCGCTACCTGGTAATCGTCGGCAAAGGTATCCAGCGCCTGCCAATAGAGATTGAAGGATGCCCCCTGGTCTGCGGGCGTCGGATTGGGTGTGGCGAGACCGAGCAGTTGTGCCTTGTTCTTGAAATTGGCAGTGCGCTTGACGGTCACTTCCGGCTGGTTGGAGAAATGGGCATCGGCCGGGAGCGACCAGTGCCGGAGCTTGACCTGCCAGAAACTTGCATCAACTTTTTGCTCCGTGCCGCGCGAGGACAAGAGCAGCGGCACAACCCCGTTCGGGTCCACCACTTCATCCTGCCACTGGACTAACCACACGCCGCGTTTGCCCGCGAGCCCCCGGTTGAGCGCATCGGCCGTCGGATAACCGAGGACGTGATCGGTGTTTAGCGTCGGGTCGTCGGGGAGGCGCAGCTCGGGGAGGTTGGCGCTCGGATAGTAATAATCGAATGCGGGGAACAGGTGCCCGCTGGTCAGCACCACCGCCTCGTCGTTCCCAGCGTTGCTCGCAATGTACTGCGCGACCCCGCGAAAGTCGGCTTTGGTAAACGCGGGATCGAAATAGGCGTTGTCGTCCGCATAGACCGCCGTGCCCAACAGCGTCACTGCACCTGCGGCGAGCACGACCGCCACGATGACGCGCCCGAGCTTGTTTCTCGCCCGCAGCAGCGCCCAGAGGCTCGCCAGCCCCGCGCCGAGCAAGAGCATCAGGCCCGGCGAAGCGAGCATCAAATAGCGCGCATTGAACTTGGGGTTGCGATAGAACAGGAACAGCAGCAGCGCCAGCGGAACCACCAGGTAGAGGATTGCAAACCCCAATCCGGCCGGGTTGAAATGGGTTTCCGCGGCGCGGAGAGCGTGCGTTTCCTGTTCCCTCCCGTCCGCGGCGACCGGGGTCCTTTTCCTGTCGCGCCACTGCGCCATGACATAGGCCGCTATGCCGACCAGCAGAACAATCATCCACCCCGTGGCAAGGACCTGGGCGATGCCTTCGAGGACTGATTCGCCCATCGTCAGGCTGATAAAGATGTGTCGCACCGCCTCGTCCACCTTGAGCGGGCCGCGCCAGTAGCTTGCATCCTCGCCCAGCCGGTTCAGCATAAGGGGCGCCCAGGGGAGAAAGGCGAGGGGAATCGAGAAAAAGGCGAGCAGCGAATTTCGAATGCTGAATGCTGAATGCTGAATGCTGAAATTTCCGAGCCAGTAGAGGACCTGAAAGGCGATGATGACAAAGGCGAAATAGTGGGTATAGATGGCCGCGATATTGGCGAGCGCAAATACGACCCACCAGCGATTGCGCCGCTCACCCGTTGCTCTGAGCAAGGCATAACTCGACAGGAGGCCCAGGAACGTGATAAGGGTGTACATGCGCGTTTCCTGGGAATACCAGAGGTAGAGGGGCGAGACGAGCGCGAGCAGCGCCGCGGCGAATGCGGCGGCGCGATTGAACAGCCGGCGCGCCATGACGTACATCAGCGGGATGGTCAGCACGCCGGGCACAAGCGAGAGGAAACGGACGGCGAACTCACTCACGCCCGTCAGGAGCATCCAGAAATGGAGCAAATAATAATAGAGCGGCGGCTGAATGTCTGCCGCCGTGCGCGCCGTGATGTCGCCGAGGTCCAGTCGGGCCAGCCAGACGCTGAACGCCTCGTCATACCACAGGCTCTGCGCTTGTATCTTGAAAATGCGGAGGGCGAACGTGGCTAACGCAAGGACGAGGAGCGCGAGCCACCATCGCGAACGCGGCTTGAACACAATGAGCTATCTTAGCATAGGAAAGCGGAAATCAGAAATGGGGGAAAATAGGTAGACAAGGAGACAGGGACCAGTTGGTCTCGGCTACATCGCTCGACCGGGTGTCGAAAGAATTTGGCAAAGGTAAGAAATCTGTACCCAGTTTTTACAAAACCATTGACAGAAGGTGGAAGTAAAACGGTATAATATGCACCGTAGCACGCCCAGCGCCAAGACAAACACTGCGAACAGCCGCGATCACTCCTGGATATCGTGGACCCGCGCCTCGCCGAAGCCCAGCAGTACCTTGGTATCGCAGAAGCCCTCTTCGCAGGTGAAGCGACAGCCATATTCGGTGGTGGCTTGCCCTGCGCGGTAATCGCGATTGAAGGCCGAATACCAGATTTTCCATGCACCTGTTTCATTGCGGACCCGGCAGTGCGAAATCCACAGGCGGTGGGACACCGATTCGCAATATTCCAGGTGTCCCAAGCGTTGCCGCCGCGCATCGCCTGCGAAGCACAGCCTGACTAGGCGACGCCGCACAAAGACCTAAAGGAGGGCATAATGCCTAAACACGCAGTAAACGACATAGGACTTCCCTTAGATCCCGAGTTGAGGGCATTGGAATTACATCTTGGGGATCTCGTATTGTCATGGTGGGGGAATCGAGATAATCCTGCCCCTCAGGCAGAGATCGTGGAGGAGTATCATACGACACTGAATAAGCTCTATACGCTGGGCTGGGATGGACCTTTGGATTTCGAAGTGGAGCTTCCAACAGCACTAATGCCGCCTGAATATTTCAAGCATCTTCTTTGTGAACTCGCATCCCACTGGCGCGAGAATCCAGAGGATCCAGTACATCGCGCTGGTATAATTAAGGCATACTATCGAGCTTTAGATGAGCTGTATACTACAGGTTGGGATGGAGAATTGGAGAGCGACTGCCAATTGCCCGAAGAGTTGATGCCAGAGGAGTATCGGAAGAGAAGCAAAAAAGGGTAGCCAGCGGCAAAAACACCGAGGTGTATCAAAATACACACCCGGTGTTTTTATCTATAATGCCCCATATCGTGACCTTTTCTGCTCTACAGTCAGCACTCGGCTGCTTCAATTACGTTACGAGACAATTTGTGCATTAGAAGAACGCGAGACACAATTATCGCCAAGCAGAAAGACAAATAGACAGCCCCGGGTCTTGTGTCTGGAGCCGTCTACTTGTCTTCCTCTCTACTTGTAACGTAAATATTCCCCACCTTTTTTAGCATACCCAGTTGAACCCAGGTCCCGTCGTCCATGACCGGGAGATTGGCTGGCTGAATAACGCGGACCGGCAGGCGATTGTCCTGGTTTTGCCAGTCGTCGCCGTCAATCACGCCCAACCCCAACGTCGCCTGTGGGCCGACATCTTGTGGCACCGTGCGGCTGACAACGGTTTCATCCGCCTGCCAGGCCGCCGTCGGATACCAGTAGAGGAGGGTCAATGGCAAGGTCACATCTTCACGCGGCTGGCCGTCCGCGCCGGCATAGAACGGATAGAGGTAATAGTTCTTGTCCATCGGCGCGAGCCGTTGCCAGTAATACTGAATCGAGACGCGCCCGTACTGGTCGGTCAGCACATCATAGCCCACCAGCCTGATCTTGCCCCCGATGTCGATGGTCGTCGGGTGCTGGGGCTTGTCGTTCGCCCGGAATATCGAATAGAACGCGATAGGGAAGGGTTTTGCCGGCGCGCCGCGCTGGAGCAGGACATAGCCATCCGCCGCATCTACGACATTAAACCCCTGGTTTTTGATGAGATCGTCGTACGCGACCCGGAAATCGGTGGGATTGCCGCTGTCCGATTCGTTCACATCCAGCATGACGTAATCCGCGTCGTTGACGACCGGATAGCGATAGAGGACGCGCCGGTGCGAGAGGTGCGGGTTGAGTGAGCCGGTCGTCGAGACCCGCGCGTCGGGCGGAATCTCGGCAAGGAATTGTTCCAACAGTTGATTGTGTGGTGTGATGACCGGCCAGGTAAAACCGCCGCCGATGGGCGTATATCCGGCGAGCAGGTGATAGCCGAGCGCAAAGAGCGCAATTGGGATCAGGACAAGGGTGTAAGGATTCAGATAGGCGGGGAGGCGGAGCAAGAACGGGCGCGGCTTGAGCCATGCGACCGCGCGGGCGCTGCCGCCGATCGCGGCCAGCACGAAATAGGGGGCGACCGGGGCCGAATAGTGAAAGGTACCCGAATACTGCCCCGGATAGTTGCTGATGGTGTTGGCGACGATCATGGGGAGCCCAAGCAACAGCCCCAACGGGTCAAGCAGCGCAATCCAGCCCACGGAGGCCAACAGCCCGCCCAGATAACCCAGCCGCTGATCCAGAAAGAGGCCCTGCACGGCCGTTCGGCAATCCTCGCTCACGATATACCGGCAGGTGTAGGGCGACCGGCCAAGCGTATTGAATCGCGGAATAATGACAAAATAGGTCAGCCCAAACCACACGAACGAGAGAATCGCCAGCGCCAGCGGCACGCGCGGCGCGGAGAAAAGGTAGCGAATAAATCGGACCAGCTCATCTTTGAGTTGTGAAATGACTAGTTTGTAATTCGTAATTCGTAATTCATAATCCGAAATCACAAACCATCCCGCCAAAAACATGACCAGCAGTGATATGCCCTCCTGCGTCGCCAGCGCCAGCAGCGCGAACAGGGCGAATCGTCCCCAGGCCTTTTCGGTCCCATAGTAATAGGCGAACAACAGCGGGGCCGGCGCAAGCACGACGGCGTGAAATTCCGCCAAGTTGGCCGCCTCCAGCGCCGGAAAGAGCAGATAGAGCGCGGCGAAAAGGACGCCCGCGATTTCCGGCCACGCAGAGGTTATTCCGGTAGAGACGTTCCACCGGAACGTCTCTACAAAACGCTTGTGCGCGATCCAAAAGATGGCGAGCGCGCCGATGGCGATGGCAAAGCTTTGCAGGATGAGCAGCGCCTCGACGTTGTCATAGAGCAGGAACACGAGCGAGATGGGGACAAAGACCGGCTCGACATGATCGCTGAGTCGGATATTTTGCACGCCGGTCGCCTTGGTGTGCTCCAGGATGCGTCCCTGCAAAGTATTCCAGATGGCCTGGTCAATCTGGCCGAGGTCGGAGGCGTGGGTGAGAAAGGCGCGATGGCGTTGGATCGAATAGGCGGAAAAATACACCCCATACGCCAGGATGAGAATCCAGACCAGGGCGAAGGCGAGCCGGTATCGTGTCCGTGCGCCCATTATGATAATGGGCCTCGCGGTTCCTCATTCTCCGGCAGGGGGGAGACCACCGCCTGAGAATTCTGAATTCTGAATTCTGAATTCTGAATTTTTCCTTGCGGCACGCCGAGGATGGCGATGATGACCCCGAGCATTTCGCCGGCGGTGGACCAGAGGCGGGTGGCGAGGGAGAGCGCAATCGCTACCGGCGCGGGAAAGTAGGGGGCGAGAAAGAATGCCAGCGACGCCTCGCGGAACCCGAGCCCGCTGGGGGTAATGAACGAGATATAGCCGATGAAATACGCGGCGGCGTTCATGGCAATGAACTGCGGCAGCGCCTGGAGCGGGACATTCGTGATGGAGCAGATAAAGAGATAAAACGCCGTGCCGTTGATGGTCCACATCAGACACGAGCAGAGGGGTGGGATCAGGCCGTGCCAGAAGCTCGGGAGCAGGGTTGCCGGCGGCTCGATGCTTGCGTTCTTGCGGATGCGCCGCATGAGATAGGTGCTGGCGACGAGCATCAGGCGAAAGACCGGCGGAAGCGCGAAAAAGATGATGAGCGCGAGGAACAAGAGCGCGGCGAGCGGCAGATAATCGCGCGCAATCGGGAGCAGGGTCAGCCCGTAGAGCGCGGTGACGGAGAGCGCGATGGCCGTATAGACTGCCTGGCTGAGCAGCGCATTCACCTTGGTGACTCCCTGCTGCTCGACCATAACCATCATCGTAGCCACCTGCCAGATGTTGCCCGGGACATAGCGCGTGAGGTTCGAGATGAACCAGGTGTAAAAGCTGAAACGAAACGTGATCCGGTGGCCGAGGGCGAGCAGAATGCGCCGCCACGCTTCGACGGCAAACCCGCGCCCGACGACGAGCATGAGGAGCGAAACAGCCAGAAGGGGAATGTTGAATTGGAATTGAAACCCGCTGGCCGTGACCTTGCCCCAGGTGTCGGCCAGGGTCGCGCCGAGAAAGATGAGGATGGCGACCGCGAGCACCCAGCCCGCGAGCCGCCGCCAGTTTTTGAGCCACTTCATTTGATCATTCGCTGTAAATCCGCGAGCAGCGTTTCCGCCGCGCTCCGATAGTCAAACCGCGCGACGAGCGCAGGCAGCCCTTTGCGAAATTGTGCGCGGTCCGCGCGAGCCATCGCCGCGAGCCCCTGCGCCAGCGCGGCGACATTCTCCGGCTCGACCACGATGGCGGTCTCGTATTGCCGCGCCAGGATTCCCATATCGCCGACATCACTGGCGACGGCAGGCGTGCCCAGTCGCGCCGCTTCAGTCAGGATCACCGGCAATGCCTCCGAGCGTGAGGGGATGACGACGGCGTCCACCGCGCGCAGGTACGCGGCCAGCGGCCCCTCCGTCATAAATCCCAGAAAGGTCACCGCGTCGTCAAGGCCCAGTTGGCGCACCGACTCGCGGAGCTCTCTCTCCTGTGAACCGTTCCCCGCGAGATAGAGGTGCGCCGCGATCCCCTCGGCGCGCAACTGCGCCATCGCGCGAATCAAAAGGTCCGCCCCTTTGACCGGTTCCAGCCGCCCGGCAAAGAGAAAATTGACGCGGTCGTGTGACAGGTCGATGGGCGGTGCATCGGGCAGCGTGCGCGCCGTCGGCAAAAATCCGCAGGGCAATCCACCCAGTCTCTCCACCTCACGCCCGAGCACGATCGAGTTGGCATAGCGGAGGGAGGCGTGCTTGAGCGCATCCAGCACCATCGGGCGCAGGATCGGGTTCTTGGGGCTGGTGTGAATATCACTGCCGAGCGCCCAGACGACATAGGGCACGCCGAGCGCGCGTTTCGCCCGCGCCGCAAATGCGCCGGATGGGACCGCCCAACAGGCGAGCACCGCATCCGCCCGGTGCTTGTCGATCAAGTTCTGAAGTTCCGCCGTCCCGCGCCGGTAGAGGCCGATGAGTCGGTACGCGTCCAGCGGGTTGAGCGGATTGAGCTGGCCCAGATTTCGCCCATCTCCCGGCCATTCAAACCACCTCACCGGCGCATCGGGGTCCGGCGTTTTGTCACCCGGCCGGTTCGGCGCCAGCACCTGCACCTGCACCCCGCGCCGGCACAACTCGTAAACAAAAGGCGGGATAAAGTTGCCGGGGATGTCGGTCGGCGCGTGTGGGTTGAGCGGGTAAACGTGGGTGGCGAGTACAAGGCGCATAACAGGTCGCAGGTCGCAGGTCACAGGTCGCAGGTCGCAGGTCACAGGTCGCAGGTCGCAGGTCACAGGTCGCAAGTCACAGGTGGCAGGCGGCAGGTCGCAGGCCGCAAGTCAAGCAGACTCCTTTTCCGGTCGCTGAGGCGACCTTTCAGATTCAGGCGGGGAATTCCATTCCCTGATGCCCGGCGTGTTTGCCAACGGAATCATCAAGAATGATCCTTCGCGTCGCTGTCTCTAGTCGGTGGTGTGTAGCCTGTCGCTTGCGGCGTATAGCCTGTGGCTTGTGGCCGGAAGCCTGTGACCTGTGACTGGTCCTGCAGTCGCGTTTCGATCTCTTCCAGGTGGTCGGCATTTGTGACCATCAGTTCGGCCAAAAAGCCGCCGATAAAAAGCAGGATGCCGGCGCCGAACAAAACGCCCGCAAAGATAAAGAGGGGGCGAATCTGCATCCCGCGCGGGGTGATGAGATAGATATAACCCAAATAAACCCAGATGACGAGCCCGACGAGAATCATCGCGCTCCCCAAGCCGCCGAAAAAGAGCATTGGCTTGCGCGAAAAGGTGAGCAGGAACTTGACCACGAGCACGTCGAGAAATGACACCGGCAGCCGCCAGAATCCATAATGCGAACGGCCAACCTGGCGTGGATAGAAATTGACCTCGACCTCGCCGATGCGGTACCCTTTGTTGGCGGCCAGGATCAGAATATAGCGGTGCCAGTCCGAGCGGAGACGAATATTCTCGATCACCTCACGGCGGAATGCCTTGATCCAGTTCATGTCGTGGACCTGGAGGCCAAAGAGCCAGCGCGAGATGTTGTTGGCGACGGTCGAGGCGACGATCTTGCCATCGCGCCGCTTTTGTCGCCAGCCTGAAACGACATCATATCCTTCATTCAGCTTGTCGAGCAGCTTGGGAATGTCCTCTTCGGGGTCGGATTCGAGATCGGCAGGGAGAAAAATGACCACGTCGCCGCGTACATGTCTGAACCCGGTGCGCATTGCTTCGGTCAAGCCGAGCGACTTGCGATGTTGATAAAGCCGGATAAAGGGATAGCGGGCGGCGGCCGCGGTCGCTTCGGCCCAGGTCGCGTCGGTCGAGCCGTCGTCCACAAAAATCACCTCGCCCTCGACGCGACAGGCGGTAAACGCGCGCGCAATCTTGTCCATCAGCGGCGTGATGTTACCGGCTTCATTCAGGGCGGGAATGAAAACAGAGACGGTGGGAGCGACCGCCGGCGGCGCGGCCAGTTCGAGTGTCGTACGTGTGCTTGCCATCTAGAGTGGGGAGATTATAACATCAGGGGGAGAAAAAGAGAAAAAGGTATTGACACGCGAGGAAAACAGGAGTATCCCTGTATAAGGAGGTGTTACCATGAATGCGCCTACCTTGCAAACGACAAACGGATCGGAAATGATGCGCGGAATCATCAACCGCGGGCTCCAGCTAGTCGTCGTTCTATTCGTCGAAGCGGTGATCCTCTTGAGCGCCGCCGGCCGTCTCGACTGGTTGTGGGCCTGGGTCTATCTCGGCGCTTACACGGTGCTCATCGGCGTCAATGCGTTCCTGCTCTTGCGTAAGGACCCCGAGTTGATTGTCGAGCGCGGCAAGATCAGAGACGATGCCCAGAGCTGGGATAAAGTCCTGGCAACGCTTGCCAGCCTCGTTGGACCCTTTGTGGTGCTGATCGTGTCGGGCCTGGATGAACGCTGGAACTGGTCGCCTGAGCTCAACCTGACAGTCCGACTGATCGCGCTCGTGGGGATGATCCTCGCGTTTCTCCTCGTCAGTTGGGCGATGCTCTCGAACCCGTTTTTTTCGGGGACTGTGCGGATTCAAAAAGAGCGGGGGCACACCGTGGCCGCGAGTGGGCCGTACCGCTATGTGCGTCATCCGGGCTATGTCGGGATGAGTTTCATGTGGGTGTTGCCAGCGCTCCTGCTCGGCTCGCTGTGGGGCCTCGTGCCCGCACTGGTCACCGTGGCGCTGATCGTGGTCCGCACGGCGCTGGAGGACCGGATGCTGCAGAATGAGTTGGAAGGCTACCGCGAGTATGCGCAGCGCGTGCGGTACCGGCTAGTTCCGGGAGTATGGTGATGCTTAGACCCGAAGGGTTTCTAAAAACCCTTCGGGTCTCTTCTGTCCGCTCTGCCATTCTGGTATCACGGAAAGATGGACTCTAGTCCCGCCTGAGCAGCAGCGAAAAGGTGTGCGGAAAGCGGCGGTGGATATCAGCCGGGAGGTTCCGAAACTCGTCCCAATAGTGGTCGGGATACTCTTCAAAATGCTCGACGCGCAGGCCGGCCTTGATAAAGGCGTTTATCACTTGGCCGAGCGTCCAATGGCGTTCGTGCTTGTGGGCTTGCTGCTCCATGGCCGGCACGTCCGCTTCGGGGATGTAGTGCGGAGGCCAGCCCTGGTGAATGCTGACGGTCTGCGCAAAATAATCCCCGAAAGGGGGCTGGGGATCGATTCGCAAATCGGAAGCCTCGACATCCCACACCCAGTTGAGGGGATGTCCCTCAAACACGTACAACCGGCCAGTGTGCGGCCTCAATAGCCGCGCCGCCACCTGCGCCCACGCCTCAAGGTCCATGATCCAGTTCAGCGCGCCGCGCCCGGTATAAACCAGGTCCGCCGTGCCGTCGAGCTCCGCCGGAGTATCCAGAACATCGCAGCAGTACCAAGTCGCGGGCGCGCCCAGCGCTTCGGATTTGGCCCTGGCGCAGGCAATCATCCGCTCGCTGATGTCAACGCCAATCACTTCGTGCGCGCCCTGGTTCCAGAGGGAGAGCGTGTCGAGTCCACCGGCGCACTGGAGGTGAATGGCGCGCTGGCACCACGAACCCAAATCTGCCATGAACTCGAGTTCGGGTTTCATCAGGTTCTTGCCGCCTGCTCGCAAAAAGGCAATATCCCCTGCGATCAGCTTTTCATAGCTCTGCGCCGCCTGGTTCCACGCCGCGCGATTTGCTTGATGAATCTCTCGCGTATCCTGGTTCACGATTGAGCCCCATTCCTCTCAGCCCCCGAACTCTTTAATCGCCTCCACCACATACTCGATCTGCTCACGCGTGAGCTCGGGATACATCGGGAGCGAGAGCTCGTGGGCGGCGGCGTGCTCGGCGAGTGGGAATGCGCCGCGCGGGTACCCCAGCTCTTTGAACGCGGGCTGGAGGTGCAGCGGAATGGGATAGTGGACGCCGGCCTCGATGCCGCGCGCCTTGAGGTGCGCCAGCAGTTCGTCGCGCCGCTCGACTTCGATGGCATAGATGTGATAGATGCCGCGGAGGTGCGCGGGCTCGTACGGGGTGTGGATGTCGAGCGCGTCGAGCAGTTGGTTGTAATACGCGGCGTGCTCGCGGCGCTTGTTGTTCCACGCTTCCAGGTGCTGGAGCTTGACGTCGAGGATGGCGGCCTGAAGGGCGTCAAGGCGATAGCCATAGCCGATCACTTCGTGCTCGTACTTGTCCTTGCGCCCGTGATTGCGGAGCATTCGGGCGCGCTCGGCCAACGCAGGGTCGTTCGTCGTCAGCATCCCGCCGTCGCCGTACCCGCCGAGGTTCTTGCCGGGATAAAATGAAAAGCAGGCGATGTCGCCGATGCTGCCGGCGTGCTGGCCCCGGTAGGTTGCGCCGTGCGCCTGGGCGGCGTCCTCGACAACCCGCAGGTTGTGCCGTTTGGCGATATCCATGATCGCGTCCATCTCGGCCGGTTGGCCGTAGAGGTGGACGGGCAGGATGACCTTGGTGCGCGGGGTGATGGCCGCCTCGACCTGCTTGGGATCGAGGTTATAGGTGCGCGGGTCGATATCGACAAATACCGGTTTTGCGCCGGTGAGGGCGATTACCTCGGCGGTGGCGATAAAGGTGTGCGTGGTGGTAATGACCTCGTCGCCCGGCTTGCAGTCGAGCAGGAGCAGGGCGAGATGGAGCGCCGCTGTGCCGGAATCGACGCCGACAGCGTACCGGACGCTCGAAAACTCGGCAAAGTGCTGCTCAAAGGTTTTGACCTCGGAGCCGAGGATGAACGACGAGTTTTCAATCACGCGCTGGATGGCCGCATCGATCTCGGATTTATATGCCTGGTACTGAGAGTGAAGGTCTACAAGTGGAATTTTCATAAGATTTCCTTTGGAATGAGGGGATTATAACATCAGGGAGCCAAAAGAGAAAAAGAAGATGTGGGGCATATTGACAAACAGCCGTGACACGTAGTATGATGGAAAAAGGTGTCACCGTTCAGACTCGATCGTCGATCGAGTCAAAGGCTCTCTTGCATTGTGTGATTTCGCTGCGGTCGGGCGCGAGACAAGCCCGGGAGCGCGTTTCAGAACTCACCCATCGAGAGAGCTTGCGCCGTTGCCGGCCACAGGGAGACCTGGGGTCGGTTCTTTCTTTGCAGCGGCTACCCGAATTCTTCACTCGTCGGTGCATCCGCATGACCCGCTTGCCGGTCGTGAGCCGCATTCGCCCGCATTTACACCCGAATGCTGCTTTCCCGGCGCATGAGGATGCACGATCAGGAGGGTATATGCGCCAGCTCAGAAACCCACGCATTTGGCTTGGCGTCCTTGGCGCGTTGGTCGTACTCATTTTGGTCGGCGGCTTTGTCACATACCTTTTTGCTCCAAAGGTTTTTGCGGCTCCGGAGCAGCCGATCAATTTTCCCCATTCTGTGATGGTTAAGGCAGGCATCACCTGTCTCTATTGCCATACGGATGCGCAGCGTGGTCCCGCGGCCGGAATGCCGAGCGTTGAAAAATGCGTCGGCTGTCATCGGGTGATCAACCCGGACAACGCCGAGGTGAAAAAGATTTTCACCTATTGGGACCAGAATAAACCCATCCCCTGGGTTCGCGTCAACGAATTGCCCCGCTTTGTCTATTTTAGCCACCAGGCGCACCTGGCCGCAGGATTCAACTGCGAGCGCTGTCACGGCGACGTCGGCAATATGACCGTCGATACGCCGGTGGTCAATATGAACATGGGGTGGTGTCTCTCGTGTCACGAGCAGCAGCCTAACGCACAGCAATTGATGGATTGCGTGATCTGCCACAAGTAGGGGCAACCCCGTTTTTTTTGCC
Organism: Anaerolineae bacterium; assembly: GCA_049694275.1. Taxonomy (GTDB): domain Bacteria; phylum Chloroflexota; class Anaerolineae; order UBA4142; family SHND01; genus JBAVQS01. Next base: position 17,872 of record JBAVQS010000252.1, read on the forward strand.
CACAGGAGAAAATGAATTATGCCTCAGATCACCCGTCGCCGTTTTCTTCAAGCGACCGCGCTCGGCACTGCCGCCTTTGTCATGGCCGGCTGCTCGGTCGAGCGCCGTGTTCGCCTCGAACCGTATGTTGTCCCCCCGGAAGACCAGGTGGCTGGCGTCGCCAGTTGGTATGCGAGCACCTGCCGAATGTGTCCCGCCGGGTGCGGTATTATCGTGCGCGTCCTCAATGGACGCGCCCTCAAGATTGAAGGTAACCAGGAACACCCGCTGAACCAGGGCAAACTCTGCGCCCGCGGCCAGGCGGGACCGCAGCTTCTCTACAATCCCGACCGCTTATCCGGGCCGCAAGCGAGCGCGACGCGCGGTTCCAAGAACTGGCAGCAGCCGAAATGGGATGACGCCCTCAAGACCCTCGCCTCTCAAATCCAGGGCGCGGGCAGCGGCGTCGCCGCCTGGGTTGGGTCGACCACCTCGGGCCATGTCTATGATTTATTCAGCCGCCTGACCCAGGCCGCCGGCGGGCCGGCCCCGCTCGTCTTTGATCTCTATACCGGTCTGCACGGCTATCGCACCCTCGCCGATGTCCAGAATGGCGTCTTTGGGACCAATAACCTGCCCGCGTATGACCTGACCACTGCCGACGTCATTCTATCGTTCGGCTCGAACATCCTGAGCGCCAGTACCTCGCAGGTGCGTTACGGCATGGACTATGGCAAGTTCCGCAGCCAGCCGCTCGGCAAGCGCGGCTATCTCGTCCAGTTCGAGCCGCGCCGCTCGCTCACCGGCGCCAAGGCGGACCGCTGGTTTGCCATTCGCCCCGGCACCGAAGGGCTCGTCGCTCAGGCGCTCATCCGGCTGATCGCCGATCGCAACCCGAACGGCGACCGCGGCAATCGCGCCCGCGTGCTGGCTGGGAATATCGATCCCTTAACCGCGGCGAATACCGCCGGCGTCTCCCTCAACGAGCTCTACAAGCTGGCCGACCTCTTTGCCAACTCCAATCGGCCGGTCGCCATCGCCGGAACCTTTACCACCGGCCAAGACAAGGCGCGGGATGCGCTCTCGGCCATCCATGCGCTGAACCTGGTAGCGGGCGGCGGACAACCCGGCAATATGGTTTCACAGGCGCCTGTCCCGTCGGATGTGGTCAAGCCCGCGCCCGGATCCTTTGCCGACGCGCAAAAGCTCATCAGTCAGATGAAGAGCGGCGCGATCAAAGTCTTGATGGTGCATAACGCCAATCCCGCGTATGACCTGCCCCCGGCGTTTGGCTTTGCCGACGCGCTCAAGAATGTGCCCTTCGTCGTCTCGTTCGCTTCGATCATGGACGAGACCTCGGCCATGGCGGACCTGATCCTCCCCGACCGCACCTATCTGGAAGCCTGGGGCTATGAAGTCGTCTCCCCGAACTTTGGTATGCCGACCGTGAGCAGCCAGCAGCCCGTCGTCTCGCCCTATCCCGACTTTGATACGCGGGCGACCGGCGATGTGCTCCTGCAGGTTGCCAAGAACATTCCGGCAGCCGCCAGCCAGATGAGTTGGACGGACGAAGTCGCCTTTATCAAGGACACGATCACGAAACTCCCGCCGGGCGCGGCGGGCGGCGCGAGCCCGGACGTCCTCTGGGCGCGCTTTCAGCAGCACGGCGGTTGGTGGCCCACGAAGGCGCCTGCGGCGCCGGCCCCGCAGGCCAAGCTCACCTCGGCGCTGTCCGTGACACCGCCCACTTATCAAGGGAACGAATCGGATTTCCCGTACTTTTTGCATCTCTACCTCTCCGACCTGCTCAGCGATGGGCGGGGCGCGAGCATTCCGTGGTTGCAGGGCGCCCCTGACCCGATGACGACGGTCTCGTGGCAAACCTGGGTGGAGATTCATCCGAACACGGCCAAAAAGCTCGGCGTGCAGGATGAAGATATTGTCAAGGTGACCTCGCCCGCGGGCGAGATTCAGGCCATCGTCTATACGTTCCCCGTTATCCGCGAGGATACGGTAGCGATTCCCCTGGGCCAGGGGCACACGGAATATGGGCGCTACGCCGCGAACCGGGGCAGCAATGCCATGAAGCTGGTCGGACCGGAAACCGGCGCCAGCGGCAATGTCAATTGGCAGACGCTGCGCGTCAAGATTACCAAGACCGGCCAGACGGCGCGGCTAGCCCGCTTTGAGAGCGCAATCGGCATGCAGTTGGGTGAACCGGGCGCCGATGTCTTGCCCTTCCCGACCTCGTACAAGGAGTAATCAATGCCTTCTCAAGAATTACCATCCCACAAGTGGACGATGGCGATTGACCTGGACAAGTGCACGGGGTGCAATGCGTGCGTCGTCGCCTGCCACGCCGAGAACAATGTACCGATTGCCAACGACGACGAAGTTGCCAACCACCGGGGTATTCACTGGATCCGGGTCGAGCGCTATTGGCAGGGGGAAGGGGAAGAGGCCAATGCGCACTTTCTCATCAATCTCTGCCAGCAGTGCACGAATGCGCCATGCGAACCGGTCTGCCCGACCTATGCCAGTGTGCACAGTGACCGGCAGAACCTGAATCTCCAGGTGTATAACCGCTGCGTCGGCACCCGATATTGTGGGAACAACGACCCTTACAAAGTCCGCTTTTTCAACTATTATGCGCCGCAGTGGGACTCACCGCTCGAACAGCAGTTAAATCCCGATGTGACGGTGCGCAGCGCGGGCGTCATGGAAAAGTGCACGTTCTGTGTGCAGCGCATCCGCCGCGCCGAAATCCAGGCGCTGGCGGAGGGGCGCAACATCCGCACCGGCGAGATGGTCCCCGCCTGTGTCCAGACCTGTCCCCCTCAGGCGCTCCTCTTTGGCGACCTGAACGATCCCAATAGTCAGGTGCAAGGTTACGACCAAGATAACCGGCAATTCCGCCTGTTGGGTTTTCTGGGGACCGCGCCCAATATCGTCTATCTGAAAGAGGGGAAAACCAATGGCTGAAGCAAGAACCGATTCAGCGGCGTGGCGACAGCCATCCGCTGATCAAGACCCCGAAATTGAGCATCAGCTTGAGCACGCGCGCCGGCGCCATCTCTTGCTCGACCCGCGCTATCCGTTAGAGCTGGGGAAGGACGTGATCGACCCGATGATTCACACGGGGCGCATGTTCTGGATGTTGTTAGCCATATTTGGCGGCCTCTTCCTGATGTACCTGATTACCTGGGGCTATCAGATGGTGAACGGCCTCGGCATCACCGGTCTGTCCCGGCCGGTTTTTTGGGCCCTCTACATCGTCAACTTTGTCTATTTCGTGGGCGTCGGTCACGCCGGGACTTTTATCTCGGCGGCCCTGCGCGTCCTGCGCATCGAATGGCGCCGCCCGATTGCCCGCGCGGCCGAGTTGGTCACCCTCTTTGGCCTCGGCGCGGCCGCCATGTTCCCGCTTGTCCACCTCGGACGCGCGTGGAAGTTTTACTGGCTCGCACCGATTCCGAACGAGCGCCAGTTGTGGCCCAATTTCCACTCGCCCCTCGTGTGGGACTTTTTCGCCATCTCGACCTACCTGACGGGCAGCGCGCTCTTTGTCTTTTTGAGCTTGCTGCCGGACCTGGCGATGGTCCGCGACCACACAACCGGTTGGCGGAAAATACTCTATGGACTCGTCGCCCTGGGCTGGCGCGGCACGGAGCGGGAGTGGGCCCACCTCGAAACTGCCCAGAACATCTTTAGCTATGTGATCATTCCGGTCATGTTCTCGGTGCATACCATCGTGTCCTACGACTTTGCGATGGCGATTCAGCCGGGGTGGCACAGCACGATCTTTGGCCCCTACTTTATTATCGGCGCGCTCTTCTCCGGCGTCGGGGCGGTCATTCTCGCCATGATCCTCATTCGCAAAGGGATGCACCTCGAATACTTTATCCGCGAAGAGCACTTTGACGGCATGGCCAAGTTCCTGTTGATTCTCTCGTTTGGCTGGGCGTATTTCTACTTTAACGATTACATCGTGACCTGGTATGGCAACATGCCCGTGGACCGCGCCATCGCTGATATGATGGAAAAGGGCTGGGCGTCACCCTTCTGGTACGTGATGCTCGTCTCGAACATCCTGATCCCATGGGTGATTCTCTGGAACAAACGCTGGCGGACCAACCTCTGGATTCTCGCTTTCGTCTGCGTCTTTGTGCAGGTCGGCATGTATCTCGAGCGCTGGATCATTGTGCCGGTCACCCTCGGCCGCAACTATCTGCCGTTTGATTGGGGCATTTACTATCCGCACCTGCCGGAGACCATTATCACGATCGGCGCCTTTGCGATGGTCTTTTTCCTGTACCTGCTGGCGTCGCGGTTTATTCCACTCATCCCGGTCTGGGAAGTCCAGGAGGGTCAGATGCTCCAGGGCTTGCGCCGGATTGGCCGCGCCGTTCTGCCGACGCGGGTCGAGCATTAGGAGGAAGCAATGGCAGATACATTCCTACTCGGCTTGTTTCACGAGGCGACGCCTACCGCGGACGCCATCGACGCGCTGCGCAAGTTAGGGATACCGGACCCCGATATCACGGTCATGACCAGTATTCCCTACAGCGCCGAGATGCTCGGCCGGCGCTCGGTCTATGAGCGACTGGTCCCCATCGCCCTGGTCGGGGCGCTGAGCGGTTTTGTGCTCGCCATGCTGTTATTGGTCGGCACGCCGCTGCTCTATCCGTTGAACGTTGGCGGGCAGCCACTCATTCCAGGGCCCCCGACCATCATCATTACGTTTGAGATGGTCATGCTCGGCGCCATGATCGCTACGTTCATGGGCATTATCGCCGAAATCTGGTTCCCCCGGCTCGGGTCCCACGTGTATGACGTTCGCATCAGCGAAGGGCATATCGGCGTGCTGGCTCGCGTCCCGAACGACCTGGTGGACCAGGCTGAACAGGCCCTCACCGCGCAGGGCGCGCACCACTTTCAACGGGTCACCGGGCGCAGCGGGCCGGGCATGTTCACTCGCCGCTCGCGCTTGCAGCGCTGGCGTGAAGAGGGGGGCGACAAGACACTCTACTGGACGCGCTGGCTCGTGCTCGGCGGACTGATTACCGTCCCCGGCCTGGTCGCCCTGGCCGCGGCCTATTCCGTGTTCTTTCTACCCATCCCCAACCAGATGGTGGAGCAGATCTCGCAGGGATACGAGTATGGTCCCCGTCTGGCCGCGCCGGCGGCGTCTGTCCCCATCCAGGGGGCGGACCTGTTGGGCTGCCAGCCTGCAACTCAGGGTACCGGGCTGACCAGCTGTATACCCGCCACCCAGCCCATCCCTTCGTCGCCAGAGTCGATTGCGCGTGGTAAAGCCTTTTATGGCATCACCTGTCGCACCTGCCACGGCGAGGCAGGCAACCAGGGCGAAAAGACCCTCGTCGGAGCGCAGTTCAAGGCCAAGGGCGCTGCGCCCGCCGATCTGACGAGCGACCTGGTACAGAGTCTGAGCGACCAGGATCTCTATGTGGTCATTACCAACGGCTTTGTGCAAATGCCACCCATGCGCGAAAACTTGTTGCCCGCCGACCGTTGGGACGTGATCAATTACGTGCGCACCTTAAAGAAATAAACTGCGGACCTCGTCCGGGTGCCCCCCGAACGGGTCGCCCGGATGAATTCGCCGACAGTATCCATTCTTAATCGATCTAGATGAATACGGAGTTGCCGATGTTAAAACACGCTGCAACCTCATTGTTCTGTATCTTGCTGCTCTCCGGTCTGGTGGCCTGCGGGACCAACTTGCAGGCGGCGGGATTGACTCCCATGCCGACGCTGGCGCCGACCGTCGCACTGACCCCTATCAATGGAGAGGTTAGCGCGACGGCGACCGTCGAGCCGACTGCGACAGAGGCGCCCACGGAAGTGGCCGCGGCGAACCCGACGCCGGTGCCGTTCGCCCCGCCGAACTGTGGCCAACCGGACTGCACCAAGCCGGGCCCGGCGATCACCCAGAACCTGAAGGGGGATGTCGCCAACGGCGAAAAGATTTTCAGCGCCAACTGTGCGGTGTGCCATGGCCCCAAAGGGCAAGGGGGCGCGCCCAACCCCGGCTCAGCCGATGGAACGGTCCCCTCGCTCAACCCCATCGACGAAATGTTCGGTCCAGATAACGCCGTCGAGTTCGCCACCCATCTCGATGCGTACATCGAGCACGGCTCACACACCGATGGGTTGGAGCAGATGCCATCCTGGGGCGATAACAGCTCGCTCAAGCCGCAGCAGATTGCGGATGTCATCGCCTACCTCATCACTTTGAACCAGCCCTGAGCCTACCCGGCCCGCACCAAGAATATAAAGACCTGCGCGGTTTTATAAAACCGCGCAGGTCTCTTTTTGTATTTCTAGCGAATTTCGATCTGTAAGGATAGGTCGGTCTCGACATCGCCCAGGCGGCGATTATAGATCTCGACGATCTCTTTGAGGACGGTGACAAAGTCCTTGTTCTCAGCGGTCGAGATCTCGATCACGTTCATCGCGACAAAGCTCTCAATCGATATGATCGATAGCTCGCCCTTGATCCCTTCCACATCGGCCAACGCCCGCGCTTTCTCCACCTGGCTATTAGGGACGAGCAAGATCGGGTACTTGCCGGTGCGAATGTTATCGGCGCACTTTTCGATGACCCGACGGCCCGGATTCGCGGTCACATGATAAGCAAGGCCGCGAACAGCGAAATCGCCTGGGCGGTCCGTCTGCTCATCGCCGGCGTGCGCCGGGTGATTCGGAATATCGACGCCAGCAAAGCGCCGCTGCAACTTGGCGCCGACGAGGTGCTGCTCGACCACCCCGCCCGAGCGCTCTTTCGCACTCTCGATGATCAGGCCGATCCAGGCCTCGGGCGACTGCCGACGGTCCAGGTCGAGCTTGAGGTTCTGGCGGGTCAGCCATTCTTGCGCACGCTGAGCCAGAGTGGTAATCATCGCGTGGAGCAGCGCATCACGCTCTGGAGTTTGAAGCGTGCTGAGTGGGATCCCCCAGTCGAGGGCCTCCAGGAGACGCTGCGCATCCTGATGAGCCTGCCGAGTGGTCACCTCTCGCAAATAGTTTGGCGGGATGCCATACTCGCTCAAGGTGTTCCTCAATCCGGAGCGCGCTCCCTTGATCTCACCCCCCCGGGAAATCACGTCGGCGCGATTCAGCGGCGCGCTCTGCCGCAAATGGTGCAAGACCACAATGCCGATCGCAACCGTATTGCGCGATACCTTCCCGTCTCGAGTGCAAGAGTCAAGCCAATCCTGGAGCGCCGTTCGGCTTGCTTGTTGGACGTTACTTTGTCTTGGCATGATGAGGCTCCTTGTCGAGCGCTTGAATGATCCTGGACCTGATTTTCGCTCTCGCCGCAGGATCCCGCATCTCGTGTTCCCAGATTCGGACGACTGCCAGGCCCTGGCGGCGGAGCGAGCGATTGTGCTTGAGCGCGAGCGCCACGTTGCGCTGGATTTTGCGCGTCCAATACCTGCGGTTCGTTCGCGGAAGCTTGCGCTTGCAATGCGGGCAGCCGTGCCAGAAGCATCCGTCGATAAAGATCGCGAGCCGTCCATCAAAGACGACGTCGGGCTTGCCGGCGATGTCGTACGCATTCCGCCGCCAGCCGCTGAGTTGCATCGCCGCCAGCATCCCGGCGAGCTGGCGCTCCAACCGGGTCCCTTTGCCCTTGACCGCTTGCATAGTCTTACGGCGATCCTCGGGCGTGAGATTATCGGTCATGCCGCCTCTTGAAGTTGCTGCTCCCGCGACATATAGTTTTCGATCAGCGGATTGAGTACATGCTGCCCGATCCAGCTAATGACCGGGACGCACACGGCATCGCCGAACCCGGTCAGCGCCTGCACGCCGTTCGCCGCAATCGGGTAAGGGTCGAGCACCCCCTGGAGGCGCGCATACTCACGCGCGGTCATGGCGCGCATCTTGATCGTCCCACGACCTGACCGGACCAGGAACTGGACGCCGCTGCCGCCGACTGCTGTGCGCAGGCAGCCGGAGAGATCGTCGGGCCGGACCTCGGCGCGCAGCTGACCTTTGCGCCGGCGGCGGAAAAAGGTGCGATAGGTAAAGCGGTCCTGATCGAGGAACATATCGACGCGGCGGCGGTGTGGCTCGTCCATCATCGCGAGGTGGCGCGTGACTTCGCTCTCTCCCCACCATCGCGGGTCCGAATCTTCTAGATCTTCGATGATATTGCCGAGGCCGCTCGCATGCAGCGCCGGCGGACGGGGCAGCTCCAGATGAAACCATTTGAGATCATCATTCACCAAAACGCTGCGGCGGAGCGCGTCTGGCAAGAGTGAAGGCGGTCGCTTGACCAATGTGTCAGGGTGTGTGAGAACGGGAAAGCGCGCGCCCACGAGGAACACGCGCAAGCGGCTCTGCGGCGTAAAGCGAAGCGCGTCGAGGGTAAGTACGTCGCATGCATAACCGAGGTCATTCAGCGATTTGACCGTGAGCCGGAAATCGGCGCCTTTGTTGGACGAGAGCCAACCGGGGACATTCTCGACGAGGACAAGCGGCGGCGCTGATGCGTCCTGCGCTTTGAGAATTCTCTCAAAGCCCCAGAACGCGCTCGAATGCTCGCCGTGAATGCCGCTCCGATTTCCGGCCAGCGAGAGGTCGATGCACGGGAACGAGCAGGTAGCGAGCATCGCTTCGGGAATCTGCCTCGGGTCCAGATTCCAAATATCGTCTACGACGTAATGCTTGTCGGCGCCGGGGAAAAATCCTTTATAGAGTTCGAACTTTTTCTCGGCGAAATCATTCGCAAAGACGACACGCCAGCCGCACGTTTCAAGTCCCATTCGCACAAGGCCGATGCCGGCGAAATATTCTGCGACGGTTTTGGAATCCAGTTGATCTGTCATGAGCGATTCTTGCAGAGGGGAAATCAAGGTGTGCAACTATTTCCGAGAGTTTCTTGCTTGCATTATACCCCGCGCCCGCGATTCGACAAGGTCCGCTATTGATTGTAGGTCAAGGCAGCCCTCGCTCCCTTGCTAGGGCAGCGGAACGGTGCACCCCGCCCTGGCGCCGCTCGTCGCCAATTCCCCCAGGACACTCAGGTTCCAGCCGTGTTGTGTCGCCAGCAGGCGATGCCCACAAACCGACGTGTGGTTCGCGGCGCCGGAATCGATCTGGAGCACCCGGTCATAGTCGGCGACCGCGCGCGTATAGTCAATCGCATAATAGTAATTGTAAATATCGCCGCGATTCATCAACGCATTCACATAGTTGGGGCGCAACTGGATGGCGCGATCCAGGTCGGGCAGCGCCGCCGCATAATCTTTCTTGACCATTTCGACGTACGCGCGGTTGTTGTACGCTTCGGCCAGATTGGGATTCAGCTCGATCGCGCGGGTATAATTGTCAAGCGCCGTGTCACAATCGCCCTGGTCATAGTCGTAATCGCCCTCGGCAAAATAATCCTCCGCGGTGACGAGCGCGGTGGGCGCGATCGAGAAGGGTTTTCTGGGCGCAGAGGCGCAGGATACGACGGGTTGGTTCACGTTATAGGCCACGAACAGCCCGAGCGCCAGGCACAACGCCGCCACCGCGAGACCCGCCGCGGCCACAAAGCGTAATCTCTTTTTCACGAGTTCCTCCTTGAATCTGGAAATAGAGAAAAAGCCTGCCTGATACGTTGTCAGGCAGGCTCGTAGCTGGGAGACAGGGATTCGAACCCCAATCAACTGATCCAGAGTCAGTTGTCACCCCCGCACAACTGACAAGTTGTCAGTCGTGCGGGTATCAATCGCCGGACCTGCGCTGCTATTCTACCACCATATTACCCGGCAGTTTCATCTGCGCAATCGGCGAGTAGCGATCGTGGCTCCGCTGTAACTCCATCTTCAGGAACACCGCATAGCGATTGGTCGTCGCCACATCACTGTGGCCG
>JBAVQS010000253.1:0-52383 GCA_049694275.1 Anaerolineae bacterium
GGCAAACACCCCGGTTTCTAGTTATATTCCGCGCATCCATTTTGTTTCGTTTTAAAATCGAAAAACGCCCCCGATTTCAAACTTGAAAACGCCGATTACGACAAGCGCGCGCCGTTTTCGTCATGCCGGAATGACGACGCGAAAACCGATGTCCAGGTCCCAGTAGGCGGGGACAACCCAGATGCGATAGGTACAGCGGGCGTTGTTCGGGTTGCTCCCCCACGAACCGCCGCGCAGAACCCGGTTGACCTGCTGGGTCTCATACCACGAGCCGGTCCACTCCCACACGTTCCCGCTCACATCGGCCAGCCCGACCGGGCTGTTCCCCTCCGGGAACTGGCCGACCATCGTCGTCGAGGCCTGCTTGCGCGAATCGCTTTCCAACCAGGCGGTCCATTCCAGGTCGTCCTGCCCACCCCAGAACGCCGCCGAGTTGAGCCGCCGGTGGTCGAATTTGTTGCCCCACGGGTAATCGCGTCCGTCGGTCCCACGCGCCGCGCGTTCCCATTCCTCTTCGGTCGGGAGGCGGACCGGCTTGCCCAGCTCGTGCGCCAGCCAGTTGCAGTACGCCTCGGCCTCGAACCAGCAGAGGCTCATGACCGGCGCGAGAGGGTTGTTCCATTTCGGATCGCGCCAGAAAAAGGGCTCGCCCCGTTTTTCGGGCGGTCGCCGCTTGAGCCACTCTTGCAGGTTTTCGGGCGCATGGCTGTCGTACGTGCCGGTCCGCCACGCCCACCCTTCGTCGCTCCAGAACTCGCGCCGCCGGTAGCCGTTCGCATCGCCAAAGCGTTGGTACTGGAGATTCGTCACGGGATACTTGCCGATCTCGAACGGCTTGTCGAGCATGATCCGGCGCTTGGGGTCGCCGTACATGAACGGGCTGGCCGGAACCTGGACGAACGCGTCGAGGTCGGGCAGGACCCAGCCGGTCGCGCCCAACTTGAACCCGGCGTCGCGCTGGACCGCCGGCGGGAGTGTGCGCTCGCGGGCGGTATCCCGGAGCGCCTGCGTCACCGCGCTCGCGGCGGCGCGGCCCAGCCCCAGCTCGCCCACATCCTCCAGGCACGCGCCGGCCAGCAGGACATTCCGGCCCGCGTCCTCGCCGGAGCATTTCATCTTGAGCATCTCGCGCACGATCTGGCCGGCGACGCGCGGCTGCCGGTTCAACAGCCCCCACACGCCGACCGAGAGCAGGATCGTCTCGCGCCAGCCCGGGTCGGTGAGGTGCTGGCGGATAATCGCCAGGCTCTCCTCCACATCCAACTGCCCCTTTTGCGCCAGTCCATAGGCCGCCAGCATCTCTTCAAAGGTGAGATGGATAAAGCCGTACTGCCCGCGCCCGCGCTCGAGAAGAAGATTGGAATAGCGCCGCACGCTGTCGAGAAAGCCGCGCGCCCGTTCGCCCGCCGGGCCGCGCGCCAGCCCCCAGTCCTCCCCCATAAACGCCGCGGTGAGCCAGTTGCGAAGCGAGCGCTCCGAGACCAGCCCCGCGGTCGGGTTCTCCTGGCGGAGCCACAGCGCGAGCGGGGCCAGCACCATCAGCACCTGCAGGTAATCGACATCCGGTCCCACCTGGCGCCGGTCGAGCGAGCGCGCCTTGTTCCACGCCGTGATGAGCGTTTTCAGATACAGCTCGTACAGCTCGACGCGGTGATTGGGCAGGCTCACCCCCTGCCGCTTGATGAGCGCGAGGATCGTGAGGAGGAGCGGGTTGCTGGCGAGAGTGGCGACGCCGGGGTTGGCGTCGAGCGCCCGGAGCAGTCCCTCGCGCTCCGTTTCGGCGTTGGCCCGCGCCTCGGGGGTATCGCCGCTCGTGCTCTTTTCAAACGCCAGGCACCACTTGGCGGCGAACTGCTCGATGGCCGCGTGATCAAAATCGAGGAGCGTATAGAGCGCCCACTCGGCGCTGAGCGGCGCTTCGCGATAGCCGACGATTCGGCTCGTCACGACGATACGATTGCCCGACGCGGCCGCCTCGCGCGTGAACGCCTCGACGCGATGGACCAGCCGCGCCCGGTTGGCCTGTACCTCGTCCAACCCGTCGAGCAGGATGACCGCCTGTCCCTGCGCAATCGCTTTTTCAAAGAGTGGTCCCAACCCGGCGACGCCCTGCGATAAACCGGCAAAGTATTCCGGCAGGTACTGTTCGAGGTTCACGTCCTTGCGCGCCAGCGCGCCGGCATACGCATTGAGCGGCAGGAGAATCGGGAGGGGCGCATCCTTTTCGGCGGCGAGACGGAGCGCCAGGTATTTCAGGAGCGTGGACTTGCCCGAGCCGGGGTCGCCGATGACCACCACGCGCGCCTTGTCTCGCATTGCCGCTTCAATATAGACGGGCGCGGCCGGCACGACGGTGCGTTCGAGTGAGCGGAGTTCGTCGGGGAGATCGTCGGCGGTGACCTTGCGGCCCGCCACCCGGCGCTCCCACGTCTCGCCCGCGGGGAGCTCGGGGCGCGCAACCAGTTGCACATAGACCTCCTCCAGGAGGAGCTCGCGCGTAAAGGTGTCGAGTTGGGGGATGCCTTTGAAATCGAGGACGCGATAGGTACGCCGGAGGTGTTCCAGATAATCGGCGCGCACTTGAGCGAGGTCGGAGGGCGGCGCGAACGCGGGCATCTGCAGTGCATAGGTGATGTTGATGGTTTCCGCGGTGACCTTGTCGCGACCGACCAGATCGCCCTGCACCCTGGTCGCCCCGGCGATATTCACGCCGCCGCTCTGAAAACGGGCGCCCAGGGATGCGCCGTCGCCGAATAGGATCGGCGCATTCCCGGTACTGCCTGCTGGTGAAGCATCCTCGCTCATGTCTCCCTCCGCTGAAAGGTCAGAATCAGGCTACAGCCGGGCCGCTCAAGAGCGCGCAACCCGGCTTACTCCTGAAACGCCCCTGCCGGGAGCCTTGTTCCCTTTCAGACCGGTTGGAGCATGAGAATCAAGTACTAGTGTTTTTAGGCCGCATCCAGGATGGCCTGGCCGATGGCCGGCGTGCCCCGGAGCAGCCAGCCGTTATCGGCGGTGCGGCTGCCGAGGATGGCCCAGGCGACCGCGCGCGCCGGGTCGTACCAGGCAACACAGCCGGATGCGCCCGCATGACCAAACACGTCAGGGCTGGACCCATCGGGCGCCCAGTGCGGCTTTTTGTCGGCGTGGAGGTCAGGGCCCAGTCCCCAGGGGCAGCGCGCATACATAAAAGGCCCACCGTAACCGCCGGGCAGATCGCCTGTCTGGTTGCGGACCGCCTCGGCGCGCAGGGAGGCGGAGAGGAACCCGGCAGGGATGCCGGCAAACGCGCGGACGAGGGCGAGCGCGCCATCGGCGGTCGTGTCGAGGCCGCCCCAGGGGAAAGCGAGCGAGCGCCAGAAAGGGGTGGTGTAGGGTTCACGCGGCGTCCCTTTGCTCGAACCGCGCACGTCGGCCAGCGCAATCGGCGCGCGCGGCGGCTCGACGCCGAGATACCCTTCGATGCCGAGCGGGTCGAGCACGAGCCGTGCGAGCGCGCGGCGAAATGCATCGCCGGTCGTGCGCTCGACGACGATCGCGAGCAGGCCATAACCGGCGTTGCTGTAGAGAACGCGCGTTAGGGGCGGCGCGGCGAGCGGCGTTTGCAGGCATACCTGCGCCACCGCGGCCCACGTCAGTCCCTCGACATAGGGGGCCGCGTCCGGGTTGATATCCTGCGGGAGGCCGCTGCTGTGGCTCAACAGCGTGCGCAGGGTAACGCCAGGCAGCGCGGCCGCGGCGTCGGGGAGATAGCACGCGAGCGGCGCATCGAGCGCGAGGAAGCCGGTATCTACCAGCCGGAGCACAGCGAGCGCAGTCGCCAGCTTGGTAATTGAAGCGACCGGAAAGAGACTGTCGCGCGCCAACTCATTCCCCGCCGCATCCAATCCTATAGTCGTCGCGACCGGCGCTTGTTCCTCTTTCGCCGCCACGATCACGACGCCGGGCACCTTGTAATGCGCGAGCACCGGCCCGGCCGCCTCACGAATTCGATCTTGTAGTTGCATACAGCCTCCATCTAGACCCGAAGGGTTTCAGAAAACCCTTCGGGTCTGGAACCCTGGTCTGGAAAGTACATGCGCCACCCGAGCGCCGAAAAATCGACGACGATGTGGGCGAGAGCGACCCATAAAATCGTCCCTGTATGGCTGGCCGCCCAGCCCCACAACAACCCCAGAATGGCCGCGCGCATGGCGAGCTCGGTCCGGCCGCCGGGACCCCGATGAGGAAAGAGGGATTGCGGTACGAATTGCCAGAGCGCAAAGAACAATGACGGATAGAGAATGCCCAGCCAGACATTGATAAAGAGACTCGTGAACACGCCGCGCCACAACACCTCTTCTAATGTTCCATTGACGACCGCCAACAACGCCGAGAAGAGAATCAGCCGCGTGGTGGCGTTGGGGAGGAGGCGTGGGAAAACATTGACGAGCGCAATCAGGGGCGGGGCGAGCACGCAAATCGCTCCCAGCCACCACGGATCGCCAAAGGGGGATATCGCAGAAAAGCGCGCGAGCAATGCTTGCGGCCCAAGAAGAACCAGCGGAAAAATGAGCCCCCAGACGACCCAGTACAAGACAAAGCCGCCGAGGTAGCCGATCTTCGCGCCGAAACGCCACGCCAGCCCTTTGAAAGCAAGGTAGGTTGTGATTAAAAGAAAAAAGGGCGCGAGCAGCGCGATTTGCCAGGCGGGCATATTCATCTATTCCTCATTCTTTATGTTGGCCCATTCTATCACCATACGCGGTGTTATAATGAACTCGATTGTGAATACGCTCTACCGTCGAAACAGATTGGATGCAGTATGAGCATGAACCTGGAACAAGAATTTCACGGGCCGAATGCCGGCTATGTCCTCGAGTTATACGACCGTTATCGAGCAAACCCCGATTCCGTGGACGCCGCGACGCGCGCCTTTTTTCGGAACTGGACGCCGCCAAAAGAAACACCGTTCACAAGCGCAGGCATTACCCCTACCCGGCCTGCAAGCGGCCAGGACAAGCTCGTCGGTGCGGTCAACCTCGCCCAGTCCATTCGCGCCTATGGCCACCTTGCGGCAACCCTCGATCCGCTCCGCGGTCACCCGCGCGGCGACCCCGCGCTAGAGCTTGCCACGCACGGGGTGACCGAGGCAGACCTCCGGCAATTGCCCGCCAGCCTGATTGGCGGGCCGGTCGCCGAGCGCGCACAGAATGCGTGGGAGGCAATCCAGGCGCTCCGCGCGATCTATTCCGCCACGACCGGTTACAGCTATGAACACATTCACGATCCGGAGGAACGGGCCTGGCTGCGCGACGCCGCCGAGTCCCGCCGCTTTTACCCCACGCCTCAAACATTCAGCCCGGTCGGGATGCTGGAACGATTAACCGGCGTCGAGGCGTTTGAGCATTTCCTCCACCGGACCTTTCCGGGCAAGACGCGCTTTTCGCTCGAAGGGCTCGACCTGCTCGTGCCGATGCTGGACGAAATGATCTGCGACGCGGCAGGCGCGGGCATCCACAACATTCTGCTCGGGATGGCGCACCGCGGTCGCCTGAACGTCATGGCGAACGTGCTGCACAAACCCTATCGCCAGATCTTTGCCGAGTTCCGCGATCCCGCCTATGCGCGCGACATGACCGCCCGTGAAGAGTTGGGGTGGACCGGCGATGTCCGCTATCACCTCGGCCTGCGTGCTCCGGTTGAGGATGGGCAGGCGGTCCCCATGATCATCACCCTCCCACCCAATCCGAGCCATCTCGAAACCATCAACCCGGTCGTCGAAGGAATGGCCCGCGCGGCCGGCGCCAACACCGATCAACCCGGCGCGCCCCGGTTCAATCCCTCCATTTCGCTCCCGGTCCTGATCCACGGCGATGCGGCCTTTCCGGGTGAAGGGATCGTCGCCGAAACGCTCAACCTCTCGCGCCTCCCCGGCTATCAGACCGGCGGCACGATTCATATCATTGCCAACAACCAGTTGGGCTATACGACCACGCCGCGCCAGGGCCGAAGCACCCTCTATGCGAGCGACCTCGCCAAGGGGTTCGAGATTCCGGTCGTGCACGTGAATGCGGACGACGTCGAGGCGTGCGTACAGGCAGCCCGGCTCGCCTCGGCCTACCGCGCCCGCTTTCACAAGGATTTTCTCATCGACCTCGTCGGCTATCGCCGCTATGGGCACAACGAGGGGGACGAACCAACCTTTACCCAGCCCCTGATGTACGACAAAATTCAAAATCATCCGACCGTGCGCGCCCTCTGGGCGCAGGCATTGATCGACCGCGGGCTCGTCGAGCCGGATGCCCCGGACAAGCTCGTGCGCCAGGATTTGCAGCAATTGCAAGAGATCGTCGAGTCGGTCAAGCCGGAAGAGGACCTGGTCGAGCCGCAGCCGGCCGTCCCCCCGCACGGGGCGGCGCGCAAGGTCAAGACCGCCGTTCCAATCGACGAACTGCGCGCCTTGAATGATGCACTGCTCCTGGTCCCGGAGGGATTTACGCTCAACCCCAAGCTGGAGCGTATCTACAAGCGCCGCCATCAGGCCATGGCAACCCCCGATGAGCGGGCAATTGACTGGGCGACCGGCGAGCAATTGGCCTTCGCCTCCATCCTCGCCGCGGGCACCCCTATCCGCCTGACCGGCGAAGATGTCGGGCGCGGCACCTTTGGCCATCGCCACGCCGTGTGGCACGACGTCAAGACCGGCGAGACGCATGTCCCCTTGCAGGCGCTCCCCCCGGCGCGCGCCGCGTTCGAGATTTACGACAGTCCCCTCACCGAAGCGGCGGTGATCGGATACGAGTACGGCTATAACGTGCAGAACCCGTCGCGGCTGGTCCTGTGGGAAGCGCAGTACGGCGATTTCGTCAACATGGCGCAGGTGATGCTCGACGAGTTTGTAACCTCGGCACGCGCGAAATGGGGACAGACGCCCTCGCTTGTCCTCCTCCTCCCCCACGCCTGGGAGGGACAGGGACCCGACCATTCGGGCGGGCGGCTGGAGCGCTTTTTGGAATTGGCGGCGGATACCAACCTGCGGGTCGCCTATCCGACGACGGCAGCGCAGTACTTTCACCTGCTCCGCCGCCAGTCCCTGCTCCTGGAGACGGATCCCCTGCCCCTTATCGTGATGACCCCCAAGGGGCTTCTCCGTCACGCCTCCTCTCTTTCGACACTGCGCGAGCTCGCCGAAGGGAACTGGCAACGGGTATTGGAGGAGGCCGGGGTGCGCACTCACGCCGAAGAGATTCGCTCCCTCATCCTCTGCAGCGGCAAGGTCTATGTGGACCTGACCGCGAGCGAACAGCACAAGGAGGCAGCGGGACTTGCCGTCGTGCGCGTCGAGCAGCTCTATCCCTTCCCGGTGGAAGAACTGAGCGAGATACTGAACGCCTATCCGCGCTTGAAGCAGGTCATCTGGCTCCAGGAAGAGCCCGAGAACATGGGCGCCTGGCCATTCGTCCAGTCGCGCCTCGCCGAGCTCATCGCCGGGCGCTGGCCCCTCCGCTCTATCGGCCGCCCTCCGAATTCCAGCCCGGCCGAAGGCTCGACGACCTGGCACAACATCAATCAAAAGCAGCTCATCGCGCGGGTATATGAGTCGCATCGTCTTGTCGTCGAATAGCCGCGCGGGTTTCGAATAGCAGGTAGAACTGTCAGCAGGGAGTGAAACATGGCCATTCATATTACCGTTCCGGAATTGGGTGAATCTGTGGTCGAAGCGACCGTGCTGCGCTGGCTCAAGCAAACTGGAGAGCCGGTGGCGGCGGGTGAGGTATTGGTCGAGCTCGAAACGGAAAAGGTCAACCTGCAAGTGAGCGCCGAACAGGGCGGCATCCTCGGACGCATCCTCCACCTCGCAGGCGATAACGTCAAGATTGGCGAGGTCCTGGGAGAAATCCAAGAGACCGCCGACGGACAACCACCGACCGCAGCGGGGCAGGCGAGCGCGGCGCAAGGAAAACGAGCTGCCGACGGCGACCGAGAGTCCCTGCGGGACCAACCGCCGACCGCGGAAAAGCAAACCACGCCCGCGAGTCATCCGCCTGAGCATCCGGACCGCGAGACGAACGGCGAGCCGCCGCGCGCTGCGCCGGAAGCGACGCCCGTCGCCAGGCGCTACGCGCAAGAGTATGGCGTGGACCTGGCCCAAGTCCCTTCCGCTTCATCCGACGGCCGCATCACCAAGCAGGACGTACAGCAGTACGTTGAGCGGAACAAGGGCGAGCCCACACCCGCCGCGACCCAACCGCTAACTGCTATCGGTCAACAGGTAACCGTTACCCCCCAGCCGCTAACAACGAATCCCAGCGAAGACCGCGTCCACATGTCCCGCCGGCGGCAGACCATTGCGCGGCGGATGGTCGAGGCGCAACACCAGGCGGCGATTCTGACGACGTTCAACGAGATCGATATGACCGAGGTGATCGCCCTGCGCCAGCGTTTCCGCGACCCCTTCAAGCAGCGCTATGGGATCGGGCTTGGCTTTACCTCCTTCTTTGTCAAGGTGGCCATCGGCGCGCTCAAGGACTTTCCGCGTCTCAACGCCGAGGTCCAGGGCGACGAGATGATCCTGAAACACTATTACGACATCGGAATCGCAGTCGGCGCGGCGGAAGGGCTGGTCGTGCCGGTCCTCCGCGAGGCCGACCGGCTGTCCTTCGTCGAGATCGAAAAACGGATCGGCGAGTTTGCTAAAAAGGCCGAAGCGGGGACGCTCTCCATCGAGGACCTGCGCGGCGGCACCTTTACCATCACGAACGGCGGCGTCTTTGGCTCGCTGATGAGCACACCGATTCTCAACCTACCCCAGGTCGGTATCCTCGGCCTGCACAAGATTGAGGAGCGCCCGGTCGCCCGCGAGGATCAGGTCGTCATCCGCCCGATGATGTACGTCGCGCTCAGCTACGACCATCGCATCGTGGACGGCCGCGAGGCGGTCCAGTTCCTCGTACGCGTCAAGCAGTTGATCGAAGACCCGGCGGCGCTATTACTGGAAGGATAGAGGTGTTCCATTACCCTTGCGCAAACCCTTGAGGGAGTAGACCCATGAAAATTCACGCCGTCTGCCGTCCGCTCGTATTACTCGTCCTGCTCCTGAGCGCGTGCGCCACGTCACCCGCCCCTGCGCCGACCCAGGTCATCGCCGTTCCCTCTCCGGCCAGCACCCTTACGCCCACCGTCGTCCTCCCCCGCGCAGGAGAGATGCCCGCGGCGCAGTTTGCGAAAGCAAGTACCTGGGCGCCCGGCAGCAAGAGCGGCGCGGGAACCGCATACACTTATGACCAGCCGGCGGAGAGCAATCACTCGCGCATCTGGTTTACGATTACTAACGGCGCGCTGACCGATGTCCTCTACCCGACGCTCGACCTGCCGAACGTGCGAGAGCTCAAATTCCTTGTCGGCGACGGCAACCGGGTGTTCGACGAGACCGCCGACCTTCAGATCAAGATCACACGTCCCGATCCACGCGCCCTCGTGTGGAAACTGGAGAGCACCGATACGGACAATCGTTTTCGCCTGACCAAGACCATCATTGCCGACCCCGCCGCGGACACCCTGATGATGAATGTGCAACTGGATGCGCTCAAAGGGAATGCAGGCGATTACCAGCTCTATGCATACCTGGTCCCGCTCCTCGCGGGAACCGGCCAGGGGAACAAGCTCACACTTGATTTTGCCGAGCACCGCGCCACCGTCACCGCCGAGCAGGCCGCGGCCAGCGTCGTGACCGATGTCCCCTGGCTCGCCGCAACGGCGGGCTATCTGCGCGCCAGTGACGGGCTGACTGATTTGCAAGCGAACCAAAAGCTCACGCTCAATTACGATGCGGCTACTCGCGGGGACTATCCCACGCTCACCGTGCAACTGCCCGCCGGCAAACCGGTCACCCTCGCGCTCGGCCTCGGCGCCAATGCGGAGGCTTCGCTGACGGCAGCCACAGGGTCATTAGCGCGCGGCTGGGACGCCGTCTATAAGAACTATACGGCGGGCTGGAACGCCTACTGCGCGACGCTTGACCCCGCCGCGCCCGCCGGCATCGATCAAGCGGCCACCGACGAGTACTATACGAGCGCCATGCTCCTGCGCGCGGGCGAGGACAAGACCTATCGCGGCGCGGTCGTCGCCTCGTTCGCCTATCCGTGGTCGGATCACACACTCGACCGGCCACAGGACCGGGTGAACTTTGTCGGCTATCGCCGGATGTGGGCGCGCGATGCGTATCACACGGCGCTCGGGTTGTGGGCCGCCGGCGACGCCGCGACCGCCCGCGCCATCCTGAAATTCCTTGACGAAGTGCAGCAAAAGAGCACGGGGTATTTCCCACAGAACACATACCTGGATGGAACGGTCTCGTGGAGCGGCCTGCAGATGGACGAGGTGGCCGATCCGATTCTGCTCGCCGCCAGGCTGGGTGCGAACGACCGCTACGCCTCGCTCGTCAAGCCGGCCGCTGATTTCATCGTCCAGAACGGACCGAGCACACCCCAGGAACGATGGGAAGAGGCGAGCGGCTATTCCCCCGCAACGATTGCCGCCGAAATCGCCGCGCTGGTCGCCGCAGGGGATATGGCGGACAAGGCGGGCGATGGATCGAGTGCGGCGACATACCGCAGCACGGCGAAAACGTGGGCGGGAAAGCTCGAAGGATGGACCTATACCCATAATGGTCCACTGGGCGGGGGCAGTTACTTTATCCGCATCTCGCCCCAGGGGAAGGCCGACATTCAGGATTACATGTCCATCAGCGGAAACGGAGGGACGGTCGATCAGCGCAAACTGGTGGACCCCAGCTTTTTGGAGCTGGTGCGGCTGGGTGTGCTCAAGCCCAATGATCCGCGCATCCTCGCCACACTGCCGGTCGTCGACCAGGCGCTCAAGGTCAACACGCCGAACGGCCCGTCATGGCATCGCTATCCCGGCGATCGGTACGGCGAGAACGGGCGAGACCCGACCATGTTCCTCCTGTCGCAAGGTCACATCTGGCCGCTGTTCACCGGCGAACGGGGGATGTACGAGCTGGCGGCCGGGCATCGCGACCAGGCGGCGGCGCTGTTGACGGCGATGGAGAAGTTCGCCAACGCCGGCGGGATGATCCCGGAACAGGTGTGGGAGGATACGGGAACCGGCACCGGCTCGGCCACACCCCTTCAGTGGGCGCATGCCGAATATATTCTCCTCTATGAATCGCTGGCGAAAGGCACCGTGCTCGACCGACCGGGCGTGGTGAGCGATTTCTTCAAGTGACCTTCCAAAAGTAAAAAATAGGACGGACGCCGTCAAGCGTCCGTCCATGTGTACCGGTCCTCTACGCAGTTGGTTACGGGTTCAGGTTGATGATGTAGGCGATCACATCCGCGATCTGCTGCGCGGTCAACTTGGCCGTGTCACCCCAGGCCGGCATCGTAGCCAGCGGATTGTTCCCCGCGGGCGTCGAGCCATGCTCGATAAAGAGATCGAGGTTGTAGGCAAAGGTCTTGAAATCCGCGCTCTTGAGGTCCGGGACAACCGGATTCAAGGCCGGGATGGTCCCGGAAGCAGCGCCCTGGTTAGCGACGCCGCCCTGCCCATTGGCCCCATGACAACCTTTGCAACTCTTGGCAAAGATCGCCGCGCCATTTCCAGCATCCCCGGTCAGCCCAAGCGCCGGGCCGCCGGTCAGATTGCCATTCGAGGGGCGCAGGGCCTGAACGACGGGGGCTGCAGTGGGCATCGGCGTGGCCGTCGGGGGAACCTCCGTCGCGGCCTCGGTCTCTTCAACAGTCGGCGATGTTTCCGTTTCGGTCTCGGAAGCGGTTACCGCGGGTGTTGGTGTATTCGTGGGCACGACCGTCGCCGTGGCGACCACCGCGACCGATGGAACTGTCGGTTTGGCGACCACGGGCGCGGGCGGCGCAACCGGGTCCGAGACCGCCGAGGCCGGCATGCAGTGATTGTTCCAGGTGCAAAAGGTAAAGGTGATTTGCGCCACATTCGGCGGCACTGTGTTACCAGTCACACCGGCGACAATCGTGAACGGGCCGGCCGCCCCGCCGGAGGGGATATCCGCGATATCCCATTCGACAGTGGTGGGGCTGTCGGACTTGGCCGGGTTTGTGCTCTGATCATTATATTTCGTGCTAATGACCGAGACCCCCTGCGGAAGCGTGTCGCGCAGGACGAGCTGACCGAGCGCGCTGCTCCCCTGGTTGAGAATGTTGATGGTATAAGTCACGGTATTGCCCTTGCGGCTGGCATCCATCTGCACCTCGGCCGGCGGATACCATTTGTCGGACCAGTAGACCCCGTTCAACTGCATCACGTACGCCTCGGTATCGGCGATATCGCTTTGCGATATAATCTTGCGGTCGCCCCAGGCCGGCATTTGCAGGCTCGGGTCATCACCCGCCGGGACTGAACCGTGCTGGAGGAAGAGGTCAATATCACGGGCAAAGATTCCGGGGTCGCCCTGCGAATCTTCAACAAACCCGGGGTCAATGGGGTTGAGCGGTGGGATGGTTCCATCGTCGGTGCCCGGATTATCGACGCCGCCGGTCCCACGGTCGCCGTGGCAGCGCGCACAATCTGCGGCAAAGAGGATGCGCCCGTTCAAGGGGTCCCCATGCATGGTGGGGGCGGGACCGTTCGCCGAGAAATCGACATCCTTCGGCCCCGGAATGGGAGCGTTGGGAGTCGGCGGCTGGGCGTGAGCCACCTGCCAGGTGACCACTAGAATGAACACCAGGAGCAGGGGCAACAGCACAGACCACTTGGCGCGAGGAAGAATTTTCCACCTCGGGTGATTAGACTGAGACGGCATCAGGTTCTCCTTTTCGATCATCTCCCTACAGGAGATGCAACACTGCGCCATGCCAATTGGCGGAGACAAAAGCATGGATGCGTGTTGACAAGCCAGGGTGAAACGGTGTGTTTAGTATACACCAAGGATGAGCCGTCACAAGGGACAGATAACCCTTCAAATCGTGGGACAAACCGCACGCGGCGCCGGATTGCCAAACCGATTGCCCCATCCTATAATGGTTCTGGCTGGGAAAATAGATCGATATGAACGGCTGTGGTTGGAATGGGGTGGAGGTAGAATATTATGGGGTTTCGTTATGTGATTCTGGGGGCCGGTCGGCAGGGGACGGCAGCGGCGTACGATTTGGCACGGTATGGGGATGCCGACATGATTCTGCTGGCAGATGCCGAACTCGAACGCGCAGAGGCCAGCGCCATGCGAGTCAATGCGCTTGTCGGTTTGCGCAAGGCGGAAGGCAAGGCGCTGGACGTGCGAGATGCCGACCGCGTCTCAGAGCTATTGCGAAATTTCGATGTTTGCCTGAGCGCGGCGCCGTACTATTTCAACAGCGTTATTGCCAGCGCGGCGCTCCAGGCGCGCTGCTCAATGTGCGACTTGGGGGGCAATACGCAAGTCGTGTGGGAGGAATTGGCGCTCGATCCGCAGGCCCAAGCGGTCGGGATAACGATTGTCCCCGATTGCGGCGTCGGACCGGGCCTGATTTCCAATCTCGCCGTTTATGCGATGGAACAACTCGATACGCCGCAAGAAGTTCTCATTTACGACGGCGGCCTTCCGCAAAACCCGCGTCCCCCCTTCAACTATACTCTCTTTTTCAACATCGCCGGTCTCACGAATGAGTATTACGGGAACGCGCTTTACCTCGTCGATGGCAAGGCCACGCCCACTCCGTGCTGGGACGAACGCGAGTACGAGCTGATCGATATTCCTCAACTCGGACAGCTCGAAGCGTTTGTCACCTCCGGCGGCCTCTCGACCATGATTACGACTTTTGGCGGCAAGTTGAAAACACTCAAGAACAAGACCATGCGCTATCCCGGGCATTTTCAATTCATGAAAGGGTTGGCAGACTTGGGGATGCTGGAACTGGAGCCGGTGCAGGTGGGGGACCAGCGAATCGTGCCGCGCCATGTTTTACATGCTCTGCTCGGCCCGCGCATCACGCCCCGCCCTGGGGACCGCGACCTGATGGCTATCCACATTGTTGCGCGCGGCGAAAAAGAGGGCAAGCCTGCGCAGGTGACATTAGACCTGCTGGATCGCTATAACGAGACAACAGGATTTTCGGCGATGGAGCGAACCACGGGCTTTCACCTCGCGATAGTCGCCGCCATGATTGCCCACGGGAAAACCCCTCATGGCGCGGTCCCACTCGAACGGGCAGTGAGTGCGCGGCGCATCGTCGAAGCATTGGACCAGCGTGGAATGCAGGTAGAGGTGAAGGTTTCATAAAGAAAAAGCGCCCTGGGCAGGGCGCTTTTTCTTTATGAAAGCAATCTTGTGACCGCATCGACCGCGCCCTGGGCATTCTCGGCGTAGCCATCGGCGCCGATGTCCGTCGCCCATTTCGGCGTCACCGGTGCGCCGCCGACCAGGACCTTGACGCGGTCGCGCACCCCCGCCTGTTTGAGCGATTCGATAACCTGGCGCTGGCCGACCATTGTCGTCGTGAGCAGCGCCGAAAGGCAGAGCACATTGGCATTGAGCTCGCGCACCTTGCTCACAAATGTTTCGGGCTTGACGTTGACCCCAAGGTCGTGGACCTCAAAGCCGTTGGCGGTCAGGAGAATGCCGACCAGCGACTTGCCGATCTCGTGAATGTCCCCTGCTACGGTGCCGATCACCACACGACCGCGCGTCTCGCGTTTCTCGCCCCGGTTCACCAGCTCCGGTTCGAGAATCTTTAACGCCCGTTTCATGGCTTCGGCCCCGGCCAGCAGATCGGGGAGATAGCACTCGCCCTTGCCAAACGCCTGGCCCAGGTGATTCATCCCCGCCGTATAGCCCCGGTTAATGGCCGCCAGTGGATCGACCCCTTCGGCCACCGCCGTGCGCGCCAGGGCTTGCGCCTCATCCGGCTCGCCCTCGATCACAGCCTGCGCCATACGCTCGAATAGGTCCTGCGACATTTTATGCTTCCCCCTGATGCAGCGGCAGCCGGTCCAGCCCGGCCGACCGCGCAGAGTATTCCGCCAGGGATGTCAGCTCGCGGGCAGCTTCTGGCGAGAGTGGGATGGGCCGGTAGGCAGCGATCAGCTCCTCGGCGCGGCGATGCGCCCGCGCAGGAGTATCGAGCGCGCCCTTGTCCACCCAGGCCTGCCGCACATCGCGGTCGATGACCGCCGTCGGGATATAGTCTTCCTGCTTGAAATGCCGGCGGGTATGCTTGTGGGTGAGAAAACTGCCCTCATGCCCGACCTCCCGCATCAAGTCGCGCGCCAGCGGGGTCTCTGAATCGTTCACCCCCTGCACCAACCGTTTCGCCATGCCTGCAATCTCGTCGTCGATCACCAGCTTTTCCAGGCTGAAACAACTCTCGAAATCGAGCATCCCGGGGCCCGAGATCATGTTGACGCCGGCCAGCGCGGCGAGGAACGCCCCCGAGGCGGATTCGAGCCCGGTCTGGACGTCAAGGATTTTCGCGTCGCTCATCCCCATATACGCATGGGTCGGCAGGCCGCCCGGCTTGATCGCCTTGCCCACCTGTGTATAGGTGCAGTCGAGCATCATCGTCGCAATCGCGCCCATGGGCGTCGTGCCCGTGCGCATGTCAAAGGCGGCGGGGGACCCACCCCACACGATCGGGCTCCCGGCCCGCGCCAGTTGGTGAATGGTGATCCCGCTCAACGATTCGGCGGCATGCTGGACTGCCGAGCCGACGACGGTCGCCGGGCCGGTCGCGCCGGTCAGCGGCATCGAGACCAGCTCGGCCGGCACGCCGGCCCACGCGGCGTCAATCAGGTTTGCGCAGGTAATCTCGCTCCACAAGAGCGGCGGCGAAGGGCAGACGTCAAACACTGCGCGGGGTCTCTCGCGCAGCGCCTCTGCCCCGCCCGCCGCCGCGGCGAGCAGCTTGTGCATCACCGAAAAGTTCTCGACGGAGAACGCGCCGGTGACGATGGGCTTGTTCGCATACAGCAGGAGCAGGTATAACCGGTACCAATCGGACATGGTCTGGGGGACATCGGAGCAGACGAGTGAGGTGGCGACGGCGTCGATATGCGGCAGCATTTCGGCGAGGCGGACGAAATTTACGCAATCGGCGGTAACTGGCGGGCGCGAGGTCTGCGCGCCATGGTCGAGAATCTCGATAGCGGCCGAGCCGGGATCGAAATGCACATCGTCGCCGCCGTAATGGACGACCGGCTTGCCTTCCAGGTTGTACAGATAAAAAGAGCTGGGCGCGCTCGCCAGCGCCTTTTCCGCCAGACCACGCGGGATGTGTGCGACGCGCGCTGCGAAATCGACCGTGGCCCCGCCCTCGGCGAGCAGCCGCAATCCTGTGTCATAGTGCACCCGCACGCCCGGTTCCCAGAGCAGGTCATACGCCTCGTCGACGACGCGGCCGACCGTCTCGTGCGACAAAAATTCCAGTTTGGGTCGAATCATTTTCCCGCCTTTCTTATGCAATGCGCCCTGCAGCGGAGATCAAGCCGGGCTCCTCGGATGTAATGCGACAAGGGCGAGACGTACGGCAGCATGCTCCAACTGCTCACGCCTGGGATGCGGCGGCAGTCCTTCCAGAAGCATCATCATGCCAATCATGCGCGGATGGCGCTTGAGCCGGAGCTCCAGAAAATCCGCAATCCGTTGAGGATCGGCGATGAGCTCGGCCAGCGCCGAAAAGCGGCGGCTCCCGATCTGAACCTGGACCTGGGGGCACGCGACCAGATTGCGATACCAGTCGGCCTCAGTCCCGCGCGCCGAGGCCACATAGGCTACCCCATCGACCTCTTCATATTGTAACGGGGTGACGCGCGCTTGTCCTGATTTTCGGCCGGTCGTGGTCAAGAGCAGGACGAGTTGGCCGATCGGCGCATTGGGATTTCGCGCATACGGGACCTGCGCAAAATGCATCCAGCGCCAAAGGAATCGCGGCGCACGCATAGGATGGTTAGTGAGCCAGTTCAGAAGAAGGGCAACTGTGCAGATTGCGCGCCGGCAGGATGGTGAGCCCATCTTCCGTCAGCGCCCGCGCAGTGCGATTGAGCGCCGCGTGCTTTTCCATATAGTTGCGTTCGAGCAATGGCATCTCCCCGCGGGCCTCGATTCCCTGCTTGTCGCGTAAATAGTCGAACAGGTCGGAGGGGTGATCGAGCCGCTGTTCGGCGTCCGGATCGCCCCCTTCATGCCGGGCGATCATGTTCGGGATCATCCAGGCCAGCTTGACCAGTTCGGCGCGCCGCAGGTAAGGCTGCTTGACGCTGTTCTTCCAGGTCTCGGTCACGTGATATTCGAGCCCTACCGACTCTTCCAGCCCGAGCGCGCGCCGTACCTGTGCACACCCTTCCAGCGTCTCGCGGTTGATGTTATCGTTCAGGTTCAACCCCGCCAGCGGCGTGGTCCCGTCCGGCCGCGCCAGGAGCCGCGCCGTCATCAATGCCCACAAAATCCCGAACGGGTTATCGGTGCCGAGCGAGGCTGAAATGCGGAACCGGGCATTAACGCCGAGCCGGAAGAGGAGATAGCCCAGCAGCGCGGTGCCGCTGTTGGCGTTAATGACCTGGGGGACGCCATAGTGGGTGTAATAATAGAGAAACTCGTCGAGCCATTTGCCAGCGTACTCGTTCAACTGGGTCGAGCCGCTGAGGTAACGCACAATCGAGCCGGGCGTATTGAGACGCCGGATCTCTTCCATCTCGCGCGTGTCGATCCGCTCGTTATATTCCGCGCCGGCAATCTGCATCGCCGCGACCACCGCCAGCAATTCTCCCTGGTCCTGTTCCGATTCCTTGAGCCGCCGCGCCCGGATAAAACTCCCCGGCATCACCTCGCGATTCTCGATGGCCTGTTTCGCCTCGGCAATGAGCCAGGGGAAATACTGGAACCCGCTGATCTCTAATGCCACATAGCACGATTCGTCAAAATGGACCATGTCGGCGCGATGACCCAACACCTGATAGCGATATTCGTTCAGGTTGACAAAGGCGCAGCGCTCGCACTGCTCGGCCAGCCATTCAAGGTCCTTGAGGTACGGCGAGTTTAGCTCGCGTAGCCGGGCCATGATATGGGGCACGGAGCGCGCGGCCGCGGCCTTTTGATTAATTTCTTCCGGGGTCCCGTACTTGCGCACAATGTCGAGGAAGGATTTGACAACGCGATTGCCGGGATCGACCAAGAGGTTGTTGATCGCCTGGAGATTTTCGACTGGAATCTGCAACAGCGCTTGAAGGTTATCCGTCATTTCATGACCTCATCGGTGTTCCACAATGCGGGCAGGCGACCGGGCGCCGCACTTGCCAGGGATCGATTCGTCGCGGCCCAAACCAGAAATGTCCCTTGCACTTGGGGCAGCGCCAGTTCTGCCAGGTAAAGAGGAGATAGCCCAGGACGAGCCCGAACGTCAGCACAAAAGCGAGCGGCGCCCAGGGCTGGACCTGAACCCACATCACGATAAACAGGACGACCAGCAGGCCAAATATGATATAGCTCATCCGAACCTGTTCCAGACGGCGACGATTGAACTCCTGCCGGATAAGCGCTTGAATGTCTACCGGCGCAGGCGGCTGGAACTGGAGCGCCTCGGTCGCCTGCTGCTGCAAGTCCGGATGCCCTGCCAGAAAAGCCTGGACCGCCGGCGATTGGAGCGCACTGGCGGCTATATCCCTCACCGCAGAGTCTGAATCGAACAACCGTGCGCCCACGAATGCCCGCACAATCCGATCCTCGGGTGGCAGCCCCGCCAGCTGCTCTATGGCCTGCCGGCGTACCGCGTCCACCCGGCTCTCGTTCAAATCGTTCAATAGCGCGACAATATCTAGAGACAATCCCTGCTCCGTTGAAAGAAGGCTCGCTTATTTTTCCTGCTGTCGGAAAAGGTCCCCAAACGTAATCCAGAATCCGATGAGCGCGCCGGCCAGGCTCAGAATGATATAGAGGCCGATCTGCGCGACGGAATTAAAGGCCAGGTCCGGAAAGAGTTTTTCGGCGTTGCCCGGCAGGATCAACTGCAGCGAGTACAGGATCAGCCCACACATGACCGCAAGCATCAGCACGCGCCGGTAAAGACCGGGGATACGGTCGGGTTTCATTGCGCCTCCTGCCACTTTTTGAGCGCATACCGGGCGCGATAGGTGGCCCACTTGCTCTCCCGATGTTTGCGACCCAGCGCCACATGCATCGTGGAGACGTCCCGCTCAAGCCGCCAGCGACCGTTCGGCAGTTGCTTGGCCTGGAGCAGGTCCATCGCATCCTGCATCCGCTCATCCTTGACGCCCAGTTCCAAAAGGGTAATCAGGATTTCAAGAAAATCGCCATAGACAAAACTGGGGAACGTGATTTCGTCGATCTCCTTGTGCAACAGCTTGTCGGGCGAATGGCTCGCGTGATAGACGCGATGGGCCAGGAAATATTCCGCCCCGCGCTGTACAAAGTCGCGGGTGGGCTGATCCCACCTTTCCGGAGCGAGCGCCGTGATCGCCTTGAGGGCCTTGAGACAGCCGGCATAGCACGAGTGCGCGCCGCAGCAACGATCGCGCGTCGCGCGGTAGGGAAAGACTTTGGGAGTCGCAAAGCCGCCGTCGTCAAAACGGGTATATTCGACGAGGACCTCGCGCGCCTTGACAACGCGCGGGTCGTCACCATAGCCCAGACGCGTCAAAGCATACACCATATTTCCCTGAAAGCAAGGCGCCAGGTACTGGTTTCCCACCATCGAAAAAAGCCCGCTCGGCTCCCACGAGTGTTCAAGCACATATTCGCACGTCCGGCGCACCCGCTCGTCGTCCGGGTCGGCAGCCAGATCGCTGAATAGCAACAGTTGCCAAACGGTTCCGCGATACTTGGGCAGATAACCATAGCCAGCGCGCTCGGGGCCATATTCCTGGATCGTGGTTTCGTCCTCATAATGCCCCGCCTCGTTCAAGCGTGAGAGGATATTGGGGACCGCGCCGACCTGCATAATCTTGTGGCGCGCCGAACGAACGAGGAAATCGTCCTCCCTGTAATCCAACAGGTTGCGCAGCGACCAGTATTTGACGGAGGGATTATCCTCCTCCAATAACCACTCTATCACATTATTCCCATTGGTTCCCATCGCGGGCGACCTCCCCCTTTGCCCGAACAATTGGTTTAATCGCTCCACGGGTGTTCCGCCGGGCGGAGCGATACCTTCCCCAATGGCTCAGCCTACAGACAACAGGTCCAAGTCCGGTCAAAATCGAGTGTGGTCTTGGTCTAACAAAGGTTCATACATTTCTATACTATCACCGGCATGCCTGGCGCCAGGCGTCCAGGTTGCGATGCTTGAAGATCACATTGGCATTCATGGCGTTCAGTACCGGGCAGAATTGCGATGGCTGGACGCCGGTGTCGGTATATTCGGCGTCAAACGACGCCTTGCCGGCGGCAATGAATGGCTTGAGGCCGCTGCACTCGCTCTGGGCATAGCAGTCTTCAACCAACTGCCAGTTATAGAGGGGCAAGAGATCGGTTACCTGCTCCAGATCGTTCTTGAGGCCGATCGACAGTCCGCGCGCGTGCGCCTCGTTCGCCAGGAAAGTGTTGTAGGCAATTTGATCTGCATAGCTGAGCGGAAAGCCCGTGCTGTTGCTATAGCCGTCGATGTTGTCCGGCTCGAGGCCATCAAACCCCTTTTGTTTGCACAGGTCCATCCGCGCCCGCATGATCGGGCCCAGCACATCGATCCGGCGAATGTCGAGCCAGTATTCACCGCCCCAACCCTGGTCCGGATTCCCGATGACGGAAGCGGGAAACTGGCCGGCGTCGGGACGCCAATTTTCAAAGGTGCCCGCGCTGATATAGCAGATGACCTTGTGTCCCTGTGCGTGCAGCGCAGCGACCGTGCCCGCGGTATTGTCGAAGAGATCAATGTCGTACATATTCACGTTGAACGAGGTATCCATGGTCCCGTCGAGTTGCCACTGCCAACTTGTGTTTAACGGCGGTCGCCAGACGCCGCCGGGAGTGGCGGTCGGAGAGGCCGTCGCCGTAATCGTCGCCGTGGCCGTCTGCGTGGCGCTAGGCGTCGCGGTGCGTGTGGCTGTCGCCGTCTGCGTGGCGCTAGGCGTCGCGGTGTGTGTGGCTGTCGCCGTCTGCGTGGCGCCGGGCGTCACGGTACGCGTCGCCGTCGCCGTCGCCGTCGCGTAAAGCGTAGGCGTGCGAGTCGCAGACGCGGCCGGCGTGGGCGTGTTCCCACTGAGGAGCGGCGCCGCAATCCGCCACAAGGCCGCGGGTTTTGCGCCGATCCCTGGATGCGAGGCAAAGGCAATCCACCGGCCGTCAGGTGACCAGGACGGTGCGCTGTCTGTGCTGGCGCTATTCGTGGTCACACGCACCGGCGCGCCGCCGGTTGAGGGAACCACAAAGAGGTTGGGGACAGGGAGCGTACCCTGATCGGACGAATAGACAATCCACCTGCCATCCGGCGACCAGCTCGCGTCGGTATCGCCGCCGCTCGCCGTGATCTCCTGGACATTGCTGCCATCCGGCGACATGGTATATAGATTCCATGAATCGCTCCCGATCTGACTGCGCTGAAATACGATGCGGTCGCCGGACGGGGACCAGTTCGGTTCCATGTCGCTCGTCCCGCCATCTGGGCCGCTCGTCAACATGGTCAATCCGGTCCCGTCCACGCGCACCTTCCAGATGCTCCCCTGCTGTGGATTGGCGTTGTTATCGACTTCAAATACAATCCACTGGCCATCAGGCGACCAACTGGGTTCGACGTAATAGCTGTTCGAGCTATGGGTAGTCACGCGAGCGAGTCCCGACCCATTCGGCGCACTCGTCCAGATCTCGTCCGTCGCCTGGCGGTCCGAAGAAAAAACGAGTCGGTTCGTCGTCGCATTCCATGCCGCGCCCGGCAGGCTGACGGCCTGTTGCCCGGCCTCGTCGAGCGCCTTGACCGGTGACCGGGTGCTTGTCGGCAACCGGTAGATACCGGCCCGCCCGCCATCATAGCCCGAGTAATAGAGCGTGAACACAAGCGACTGCCCATCGGGAGACCAGGCGGGGTTTTGCGCGCTTTTGGGCGCCACAGGCATATAGAGCCGCTGCGCCCCATCTGCCCGCTGCGCCGCCACCGCCCCCACCACCGGCGACGCCAGTGTGTTCGAGCCGGTTGCCAGCAGCAGGGCCATGATTGTCAAGGCCATGGATAACGCCAGAATCACGATTCTTTTGTAGAACATCATTGAGCCTCCTCTGTTTTGCGCCCATCTTAGCGTATTCATGCGCGTGCTGCTGGACGACAAGTAGGCGCAAAAGGGGCGCAGAGCGGACGCCACTTGTTTACCAGCCGACCGGAATCCGACTATAATGGGCGTATCGTATGAGCGCGCCTCCTTCTCCCGGTACTCGATTCGGTCATTTCCATCTGGATACCCTTGTCGGTCAAGGGGGAATGGGCGTTGTCTACCGGGCCACCGACTTGGAGCACGAACGGACCGTCGCGCTCAAGCTGCTCGCCCCGCATCTCGCGCAAGACACCAGAGCGTTGGCTCGCTTTCACCGTGAGGCGGCTGCGGCTGCACAATTGCAACATCCCCATATTGCAGCGCTCTATGAATTTGGAGAGGAGGCGGGACAGCCGTTTATCGCGTTTGAGTGGATCGAGGGACAAACACTCCAGGAACTGCTTATCGCAGAAGGGCCGCTGCCGCTGGGTCGTGCGCTCACCCTGTTCGACCAACTTGCCCAGGCGCTCGACGCGGCGCATCTCCACGGCATCATTCACCGCGATGTAAAACCCGCCAACATTCTGGTGGACGCAAAGGACCATGCCACGCTTGTCGATTTTGGCCTCGCGTGGCTCGCGGTTGCGCCCTCCATCACCGCGACTGGCGCCATCTTTGGCACCCCGCGCTATATGTCGCCGGAACAGATTGAGGACAAGCCCCTCGACGGACGGTCCGATCTGTACAGCCTGGCGCTGGTCCTCTACGAGATGCTCGCCGGACGTCCGCCGTTCGATGCGACGACGACGCCCGCGCTTTTGCATCAGCAGCTTGCCACACCCCCGCCGTCGATTCGCGAGATCAACCCACGCCTGCCGTCATACATTCAAAAGGGCCTCGAAAAGGCGCTTGCCAAGAATCCCGCCGACCGGTTTCCGAGCGGTGCAGCAATGAGCGCAGCCCTGCATTCACGCTCACGCGCGCAGGAGGAAAAGGCATATGAAGACCTCTGGCACAGGGCGCATTCGCCTAAAGGATTCGCCTTTGTTTTTTTGGCCTATGCAATCCCTTTGGGCATCATAGCCTGTATTGCCGCTTTTTTGTTGCTTGCCCGGCCGGCGTTAACCCCGCAAGTACAGGGACCGGCCAATTCCACATCCACCCCCAGCGCCGGCGAGACGAACGAGAGCAAGGTCGCCCTCCCGGTATTCAGCACGACCGCGACGAGTACACTCACCGCCGATACGCCGACCGCGACCGGCCCATTGCTCTTGTCGACAAGCACGGCGGCGATTACCAATCGGGCCAGCGCAGCTCGCACACCAACCCTGCCTCCTACTGCCACTTTACCGGCTAATCCGGCGACGGCCACCAACACGCCAGCCCCCACTCCGATGCCATCCACTGCGCCAACACGGACGCTGCCGCCGGCCCCACCGGCGCCGACTTCGGCATCGCCCAACTCGAACGGGATGTGGAGTTTGCCTGGCGGAGATGCGGCGCGCAGTGGAATCATTCCCGATGGACTCGGGACACTCCAACCCAACCCGCGCTGGACCTATGCGCCCGGCGCAAAACTGTCGGCAAACCTGCTGGCAACCGGCGGTCATGTCATTATGGCATTGGACGGCGGCAAGCTCCGCGCAATTGACTGGAAGACCAGCACACTCAATTGGGAAACGCCGCTGTCCACCAACCTGGCCGGACCGCTTGCCATCTATTCGGGGACGGCGAATGATTATGTCATTGTCCCGACAATCGATGGGCTGCACTCGATAATAACAGACAATGGGAACGAGGCCTGGCATACCGGGACGAGCGACTTGCACGGCATCGTCGCAGAAGGGGTTGATGTCGGGGATGACGGGACAGTTTATGCCGCGACCGATAGCGGATGGCTGAACGTGCTCGACCCACTCACGGGCAAATCCCTTTGGACGCTCCAACTTTCGTCCACCGCACGCGTGGCTATCCCTCCAGCGCTCACCGGAACGATCTTACTGGTCGCCAGCAGTGACCAGCAGCTTTACGCCGTCAATCTCACCCGGCGCACCGTCGCCTACCAGGTTGCCACAGGCGGAACGCCGGTTGCGATGACCATCGACGAGAACCAGGGAATCGCCTATCTCGGGACCAATCAGGGCCACATCACCGCATTCGCGATTGACACCGGCGCGGCACTATGGACAACCGACGCGGATAGCGGGGTGATCGGATTTGCCGCCGATGGACCCCATCTCTTTGCAACGACAGTCAGGGGGAGTATCTATGCCTGGAATAGTCAATCCGGCGCGGCGCTGTGGCACGCGGCCATCCCCAATGGACTGAACGCGCCGCCGTTGACCAACAAGCAATCGGTGATCGTGAGCACGCCGGCCGGCGACATTCGCTTTTATGATACGGCCAGTGGAACCGAAGCCGCAAACCGCCGAATCAGCGCCGGACATTCCATCACAACCCTCGCCCCCGCCGGCGGCTGGCTCTATACGGGAGGAGACGGCATCGTTTGCTTCTCGCCCTGAATCGGATTTTACAATTACCCATGTCTTTTCCCAACCTCTCCGGCAACCTACCCGGCGTAACGCTTACGCAGTGGCCGCTCGATACGAACGCATTCCTGATCGGGCGCGAGCCGCCCGCACAACTGGTCATCCCGTTACGCCCGATCTCGCGTCAACAGGCGCGAATCACCTGTATCGACCAGAGCTATTACATCGCCGACCTGGACAGCCGGAATGGGACCTTTGTCAACGGCGAGCCACTGGGCCGCGAGCCCCGGCGATTGCACGACGGCGACGAGATTGTCCTGGCAGGCGTGGTGACACTCACCTTTAACGATCCGGGTGAAACGAGCGATGGCCCGCGCGTGGGCCGCCTCACCGGCGTCTGGATCGATCCTGAAAAGCATCTAGTGTGGGTGGACGGACGTCAGATCGAACCGCCCCTCTCGGCTGCGCAATATCAACTCCTTACCCTGCTCTACTTCTCTCCGGGGCAGATCATCTCACGCGAGGTCATCGTCAACGCCGTCTGGCCCGATGTTGCCATAGAGGGAGTGAGCGAAGAAGCGGTTGATGCGCTGATCAAGCGCCTGCGCCAGCGCCTGCGCGAGGCTCAGCCGGACCGCGACTATATCCAGGTGATTCGGAAACAGGGCCTGCGCCTGAACAACCCGTGAGGGCCCCCTCTCACCCGCTTTTCGTCCGGCAAGCAAGATTCAATCGATCACGAAAAAGCCTTGTGCAGTTTTGCATGAATTAGATTACAATAGGGTTGAGCGCAGGCCGCGCTAGAGTCGAGGGCATGGCCGAATGGTTTCGGCGGGGAAACTTGTCAATGGATGGCGTGTTTGTGCACGAATCCCTTTTGCAGCAGGCAGAGGACGACCAGATCCGCTGCAACGTCTGCGCACGCCGCTGCCTGCTTGCACCCCATGAAATCGGATGGTGCCGGACGCGCGAGCATGACGGAAGCCGCCTGGTCACGCGCACCTACGGCGCCATCTCCTCGCTCGAATCAGCGCCCATCGAAAAGCAATCGTTTTACCATTTCTATCCCGGCACCCGAGCCCTGACCGCGGGGAGCTGGTCCTGTAACCTCGGCTGCCCCTGGTGCGAGAATTGGGAGATCTCACATGTCGCCCCGCCCTCGGAGGGCGACTATATCTCGCCGGAGCGTTTCGTCGGTTGGGCAGAAGGCTCGGACTGTCAAGGGGTCTGCCTCTCTTTCAACGAGCCCACCCTCTCCCTCGAATGGGCGATTGACGTCTTTGAGATCGCCCGTCCCCGTGGGCTCTATAACACCTTTATCACGAATGGGTACATGACCCCCGAATCACTGGAACTACTCGTCGAGGCCGGGCTGGATGCGCTCAAC
The DNA here is from genome assembly GCA_049694275.1 of Anaerolineae bacterium. Classification (GTDB taxonomy): domain Bacteria; phylum Chloroflexota; class Anaerolineae; order UBA4142; family SHND01; genus JBAVQS01. Next base: position 26,020 of record JBAVQS010000253.1, read on the forward strand.
GTCGACATCAAGGGGGATGCGGCGACCGTGGCCCAATTTTGCCAGGGCGACGCCGAAATGGCGTGGGCCATTTGCAAGCTCGCCGCGAAATGTGGCGTCCACGTCGAAGTGAGCACCCTCATCATCCCGACGATCAACGATTCCACCATCATCCTCCGTGACATTGCCGAGCGCCTGCTCCGTGAGCTGGGACCCGAGGTCCCGTGGCATCTCAAAGGGTATTCCCCGGCCTATCTCTTTGACCTCCCGGCGACGCCTCGCGCAAGTCTCGAATCCGCATGGACGACCGGGGAACAGGCGCGGCTGGAATATGTCTATATTGATAATGTGCCGGGCCATCGCAACGCCAATACACACTGTCCAGAATGCGACGCCTTGCTGATCCGCCGCCTCGGCGCCGACGTGCTCCTGAATGCGCTCCGCAACGGGGCTTGTCCCGAATGCAAGCACCTGATACCGGGCGTGTGGAATCGATAGGGGTTGGGAAATGATGTATCCGCCGGGCAAGTTGCCTAACGCGGTTCTCGAAAAACTCCTGGCCAACCGCGCACAGTCTATGTCCGACCCGCGGGTGCTCGTCGGCCCGCGCGTCGGCGAAGATGCGGCCGTGCTCGATTTCGGCGACCGGGTGCTCGTCATCACCACCGACCCGATCACCTTTGCGACGGACCATCCCGGCTGGTATGCGGTACAGGTAAATGCAAATGACGTTGCGACGCGCGGCGCCAGGCCGCGCTGGTTCCTCGCCGTCCTCCTCCTTCCCGAAAAAGAAACTGACGACGGGCTCATCACTGCACTGTTCGAGCAGATCCAGGCGGCGTGCGCCGATCTGGGCTGTACGCTCATCGGGGGACATACGGAAATCACGCTTGGCATCGATCGCCCGATCGTCGTCGGCCAGATGCTGGGCGAAGTAGCGCGCGACCGGCTCGTGACGACCGGCGGCGCACAGGTAGGCGACGTGCTGTTGCTGACTCAGGGAATTGCGATTGAGGGGACAGCGCTCCTCGCCCGCGAGCGGCATGACGCATTGCTGGCGCACGGTCTTTCGCCCAGTCTTCTGGCACGGGCGCAGGAGCTACTGTTCGCCCCCGGCATTAGCATCGTTCGCGCGGCGCTCATCGCCAACGACGTCGCCCGCATCCACGCCATGCACGACCCTACCGAAGGGGGACTGGCAACCGGCGCCGCCGAAATGGCTCAGGCGGCGCGTCTCGGCCTTCGCCTCGACCGCGCTGCGATTCCAATCCTACCCGAGTGCAACGCAATCTGTCAGGCGTTTGGACTCGACCCACTCGGCCTGCTTGCTTCCGGCGCGCTCCTCTTGGCCGTCGCGCCGGCAGATGCAGACCGGGTCATCGCCGCGCTGCAAGCCCAAACGATTCGCTGCACCCCTATCGGCGAGATGGTTCCAGCGAGTGAAGGACTGTTGATGAAAACACAAGATAGGCTTGCCGACCTGACGGTGTTCGCGCGAGACGAGGTGACGCGAGCGCTCGAATAGCATTTCCTAGAACGAGACCGGCGTCCACGTCGGCGCAGGCGTCGGCACCCGCCAGTTGGACGACGGCGGGAGCGCCGCCGAGTTTGTCGGAGCGGTGACTGAAATCGGCTTGTCCATATCATAAAAGTGCAGCCGCAGGGTCAGACCGCCTTTTTGCGATGACCGACCGGCCGGACTCCCTTCGAGCACAAGCGCAATCTGGTGCAAATAGCCGTCCTGACAACTCCAGATTTTCGTCTCGGCGCGATCAAACTGATCAAATGCGCCGCCTGCGGAGAGGTCCGTGTTGCTAAACGCGTCGAAAAAGCGGAAGGTGGCGTCCCGGTCGCCCAGATAGACATCACAAGCCTTGCCGTCAAATGTTTCCGTCCCCGCCTTGCTAAAACCGGTCCAGTCCGGTTTCTGACCTCGATACAGGTCGGGTGAATCGAATGTCGAACCGACCGTACTGCGCGGTCCATAATACCACTTGTCGTCGAATGCGCCGAGCATCGGCTGTGGGCCGTGGATATAACTCCGGTCGCCGACCGAGATCACCTCCAACCCCTTGTTCGGGTCCATGTTCAGGGTAGACATGATATACCCCTTCATCACCATGTGATTGTCGGCCCCATTCAGGTCGGCACCCAGGTACAAGAGCGACATTCCCTCCTTGTAACCGGGCAGTCCTGAAAGCTGCGCCACGTAACCGGTCGCGCCCATGTCCATCTCGAAACGCAGGCTGCGCGAGCCGGACATCTTGACCCAGCCATCGTTTAATGGACCGGGGACGGGCGTATGAGGCGCAAGCGTCGCGCGCGGCCGATTACGCGACAGGACAAAGGTCGGCGAAGCGGTCGGCGTAACAGGAGTCTGCGTGGCCGTGGCGGTGGGCGTGGCCGATGGGTTGGCGAGCGCCTCCTGAGTCTGGGCCGCCTGGTAATCCGCAATCTCTTGCGCCTTGTTGCGGCTCATAATAATCGCCGGAATAAAACAGATGACCAGGAGGGTGAGGACCCCGAGCACGCAGACGATGATAAACTGGGTTTGGGTCAACCCCATGATCAATTGCGGCCCGGTTGGGGTCGCGCTATCGGGAGCAAGATCCGGTTCGTTCTCCATGTTTCCCCCTCGTGCGTCAGAGTCTCTCGTAGAAATAGAAATACGCTATTGCGCCGGCGTCGGCGTACGGAACAACGGCGTCGGAAGCGGCGACGCATTGGCCGGCGGTGTAATCGGGATATTCTGGCCCATGTCATATAAATGCAGCAAGACATCGAAACTGAACGGCGGTTTGGTCGAATCGGGGGAGACGCCAGCCATGTGCAGCTTCATCTGGTGCAAATAGCCATCGTTACACAGCCAGATTTGTGTCGCCGCCTCGGTCAGCCCCTGTGTCCCCGGCTGACCGGGAACTTGAGTGGGGTCCATGGATCGGAATACCCGCAGTGTCGCGGCGCGATCGCCCAGATAGAGGTCGCAGGTGTACCCGTCGAGTGTATCGGTTCCCGCCTTTATAAATCCGGACCAATCAGAGTTCTGACCGCCGAAGGCATTGAGCATATCGCCCGGATTGATCCGATTCGAGCTGTTCCGGATATCGTTCGCGCCGACATACCATTTTGCTTCTCTCGCTCCCAGGAGTGGCGCGGGCCCGTGCACATAGAACTGGTTGTCAATCTTGATCAACTCGAGCCCCTGCGCGGCATCCCCTCCCCAAAACAATACGGGGAAACCTTTCAGGACAATATGGCTGTTCCCCCCATTCGTTTCGGCAAAGAACGAAAAGAACCGCGCATCGCCGGTTGCGCCGCTAGATCCGGGCATGCGGCTCGTATCGCCTTGCAACGTCATCGTCAGGACATAGCGCCCGGATATCATCTGCTCGGCCTTGGCCCATGCATCCGAAACGGGGCCGGAGATACGCAGCGGACGCGCAGTCGGCGTGGGATAGAACGATCCAGGGTCAAAACTGTACGCGCCCCACCAGGGCGTCTCCGTCGGCGGTCCCTCAATGCCCACCGGTTGATCGCCCGGCTGAACGACGAGGGTCGCCGTCGCAGTAGGAACCGGAGTGGTCGTCGGAATCGTATTTGCTAAAGGGGCCGCGGTGGGACTAGAAGTACGAGACGCGGGAGCCGGGGGCATGAGGATCGCCGCCGAACCCTGCTTTTCCAGCCGCGTGAGCGCGACATACCCTAAAAGGCAGAAAACGAGCAGGACTCCGACGCATAACGAGAGAATGACGAGCCACTGATTGCGGGGCATATACTACCTGCCGACTAAGATTTCCGGGACAACGAGGCAGCCCGAACAACTCATTCATTATACGTCCATCCTCGGCAGCGGCGATATAGGTATCAATTCCCCTACCTCACTCTTCATCCCCACGTTCAATAGACCATCTCCCCGCTTATAAACGCGGCGGTTCGCGGGTCGGCCGGGGATTCAAAAAAGGCGCGGGTCGCCTGGACCTCGACCAGCGCACCCGCCAGTATCAACCCTACGCGATGGGCCAGGCGCCGGGCTTGAAAGATATTGTGCGTGACGAGGACCACCGTCGTCCCTCGGCGCTGATTGTGCTCGCGCACGATCGCTTCGATCAATCCGACATTGTACGGGTCCAGGTTGGCGGTCGGCTCGTCCAGCAACAGCACGCGCGGTTCAATCACCAGCGCGCGGGCGAGGGCAACCCGCTGCATCTCGCCGCCCGAAAGTTTTCCTGCCGGCACCCGGGCCAGGTCCGCCAGTCCCACCTGCGAAAGCAGCTCCGTGACCCGGCCATTGACCGGCTCTCCCCGCAGGCGCAGTCCAAAAGCCACATTCGCATAAACGTCCGTGCTGAGGAGCGCCGGCCGCTGAAAGACCGTCGTGATCTGGCGGCGCAGCGACAGCGGCGCGCCGTTATCCGGAATCAGCTCGCCCCCGTAGCGAATCTGTCCGCTGCTCGGCGGTTCGAGAAAATTGAGCAACCGCAACAGCGTCGATTTGCCCGCGCCGCTCGGCCCGACCAGCGCCAGGATTTCGCCGGCCTGAATATCCAACCGAGAAACATCCACAACCGTGCGGCTTCCATACCGCTTTTTGAGATTCTCGATCCGGTAAATCGGCTCGTCCATCTAATTGTTTCGCACCCGTCCCTGCAACCGCAACATGGCAATGTTGGCCAGAAAAGCGAGGAGCAACAGAATAATCCCCAGCGCCAGCGCCTGCTCAAACTCCCCGGTGCGGGTATTGAGGACGATGGCCGTTGTCAGCACGCGGGTCTTGCCTTCGATATCTCCGCCGACCAGCATGACCGCGCCCACCTCAGAGATGATGCTGCCAAAGGCGGCGACCAGCGCGGCCACCACCCCGATTCGCGCTTCCCGGATCACGGTCCACGCTTCCTGAAAACGGGTTGCGCCGAGCGCGCGGGCCTGCAAACGCAAGCCCGGATCGACGCTCTGAACCGCCGTCATCGTCAGGCCGGCGACCAGCGGAAAAGCGATAATCACCTGCGCCGCCACCATCGCGCTCGGCGTGAACAACCAACCCAACATTCCGAGCGGACCGCTCCGCGAGAGCAGCAAATAGACAAACAGTCCGACGACCACGGGGGGCAGCCCCATGCCGGTATACAGGAACGCCGTCACGAGACCGCGCGCCCGGATGCGGGACAGGCCCAGCGCCGCGCCGGCCGGTATCCCGACCAGACTGCTCAATAATAGCGCCAATCCGGTGACCCGGAGGGAGAGGAGTACGATCTCTACCAGCGCCGAATCACCGGATAGAATGAGCTGAACCGCCCGAACCAGACCGTTGCCGAGCTCGTTCATCAGGGATCTTATTTGCTGGCGCTCGGATAGAATAACTGCTGGCCGAACTTGTCCACGCCATAACTGCCAATCAGCTTTTGCGTATCCGGCGAAAGAATCCAGTTTACAAATTTCGTCGCCAGGTCAAACTGGACCCCCGGATGCTTGTCCGGGTTGACGGCCATCACCCCATAGGGATTGAGCAGATTCTTGTCCTTGTTCTCTTGCAAAGAATTGCCCCCCAGCACGATGGCCAGATCCGGCAGTTTGCTCGCCATCGAAAGATAGGTCGCCCGATCCGAAAGGGTATAGGCTTGCTTTTCATTGGCAAACAGCAGGGTATCCCCCATCCCCTGGCCGAGCGCGTTATACCAGCTCATCGTCTTGGTCGGCGTGATGGCGGCGCTCGCCCAGATGCTCAGCTCCTTGGTATTCGTGCCGCTCTGATCGCCGCGGCTCGCAAAAGGCGACTGCGCGGCGGCAATCGACTTGAAGGCGTCAACGGCGTTCTGGGTTGAGACCACCTTGGCGGGGTCGCTTTTGGGACCGAGGACGATAAAGTCGTTGTACATTACGTCAAAACGCTGCCGGGCATCGCCATTGGCAACGAACTGGTCTTCCTGTTTGCGGGCATGGACCAGCAGAACATCGGCGTCCCCTTTACTGCCGATCTGAATCGCCTGGCCGGTGCCAACCGCAATGACATCTACCTTACAGTTGAATTTTTTTTGAAAATCAGGGAGGATGAAATCTAGCAAACCGGAATCGGCGGTGCTGGTGGTCGTCGCTAGCTTGAGCGAGCAGGCGGCGCCGGATACGGCAGTGGTTGGCGCGGTAGTCGCCGCCGGGAGGACCGTCGCGGGCGGCGCGGCAGGGGTGGGTCCCGCACAGGCGCCAAGCGCCAGAGCGAACAGCACAAGGATTGCCATAGGCACAAAATATTTCATCTCGTTTGCCTCCAAAGGATTATGTGAGAGCGCGTGACTAGATGCGCGCGATGACACGGCCGGACTGCGACAAATCATAGCCGGCGAGACCGGCCGCCGCACGACGAAATTCCTGATCGTGCATGGCATCAAGCAGGGACTGCACACGCGGTGAATCAAACTCCCGGCGCGGGACGACCAGGTCGAAACGTTCCTCACCGAGCGAAACAAACTCGAGGCCCCATTCCGCCGCAATAGCGCGCAGCCCCGGACCGGCATCCGCCGCGCCGCTGGAAACCGCCGCGGCCACCGCCGCGTGAGTGCCTACCGCCCGGTCCCAGTCGCGCAGGCTGTGCGGGTCGATTTGCGCCGCACGCAAACGCAGGGCGAGCAAGAGCCGCGTGCCGGCGCCGGGCGAGCGGTTCATCAAGCGCACGCCGGGACGCATCAGGTCACGCAGCGTGCGAATGTTTTTGGGATTGCCGGGCGCGAGCAGCAGCCCGTTCTCGCGGAATGCCAGATTGACCAGGATCAATTCGTCCTCCGGCAGGAGACGCCGCACGTAGGGCACGTTGTATTCGCCCGTGTCCATGTCGAGCATATGAATGCCGGCGACATCGGCCTCGCGCCGCGAGAGCGCAAGCAGGCCGCCGAGCGAGCCGACCACCTGTATGGAAGCGTGGCTCTGCCGGACCAGGCGCGCGAGCAGTGGGTCATCGCTGCCTGAGATCAAAAGCGGCGCGGGCGCAACGGCGTGTCCGGCTGGATCGACGGACCGCATCGCCTCACACAGGTCCAGCGCGGCCCGGGCGACTTCCATGTCCCGCAGCGCGGTGTCCGCCATCACCCACCCGGGGCCATCTCCCACCTCACGCGCAATCTGCAGCGCCGCCAACCAACCGGCGCGCTTTTCCTCCCACGCTTGTCCCCGAGCTTGGGGCGGCGACGCAAAGGGTAGCCCGGTCGTGGATGCAAGGCACGCCTTGACGAGAAACTCGTCCCGCGCGGCGGTCGGGGCGATGAGCCACCGAGCAAATGCGGCGCGACCGTCGGTGGTGAGGGAGTAGACCTTGCGCGCGGGACCGCCGCGGCCGGGCTCGACGCGAACCTGGACCCAACCCTCGCGCGTGAACCGGGCGAGCGAGCGGTAGAGCTGGGCGTAGTCAATCTGCCAGAACGGGGCAAACTCGCGATCAACCTGGCGCTTGAGGTCGTAACCGTAGCGTTCGCCCTCAGCCAGCAAACCGAGCAGAGCGAACGTCAGAGCGGGTTTTTGATTCATGGCCTTGCCAACTATATGCAGTGCATATAGTAACCGAAATGGCAATCCCGTCAAATGGGAACGAGCACTGGCAGTACTAAAATCAATGTCATTTCCTTGCCAGGCCATCTCATTTGATTTATACTAAAAATGTCGGTCTGTAGATAGCGGATCACACAAGCCTGTGTGTGCAATGATAACCAATATGAAAAAGACAAACGTGGAATTGCTGCAAAAGGGCCGGGTGTATGCAGGATTTATCTTGCTCTTTTTGACGGGCTGTTGGTCCGCGCCGACCCCATCACCGCTGCCTTTGCCAACACCGACCGAGATCGTTACTCCGACCATGGTCGCCATGCTCCCCACGGTAACCCCTAGCGCGACTGCCTCGCCCATTCCGCCGACCGAAACACCCAGGCCGGCGACCTTAACGCCCACGCTCACACCGAATCTGACACCCACCCTTACGGCCAATGAGCGGGAACGCCGCATCCGAGAATTGCTCAAGACCAATGGCGGCTGTAAGCTCCCTTGCTGGTGGGGCATTACCCCAGGGCAGACGCAATGGTCCGAGGCCCAGCCCTTCTTACGAGCCCTCGGAACGGACCCCGGTAATGACCCTGGCCGGAGCGGTAACATTTTTCATGGGCTGGGGGGCACGGATTTCGGTAAAAGCGGTATTAGCAATGACTTTAGTTTTATTGAGCGCAATGGGACAGTCGAGTCCATCCTGATAGACACTGAAGGATATTATAATCACATTGCGTTTCAAGAGGCCTGGCAACAGTTCTCCCCGCGCCAAGTGATTACCCAATATGGGCGACCATCTCGGGTATTGCTGGGAACGAACCAAGGGTTTGTCGAACCTCCCGGTGGGGAAACCATGGGCTACTTTCTTTGGCTCTTTTATGACAAGCAGGGGTTCCTGATTATCTATAACGAAGGTGTGAAATTTGCTCCAACTTATCACATCTGTCCGGCAGTCCAAAATGAAGCATTGGGAATGTCGGAACTTAGGATGACCCTTCATGCTCCAGATAACCCCACCCCTCTCGAAAAGAGCTATGAAGCAGAATTTGAATATGAAAAATACGCGCCTCGTCCAATCCAGGAGGTCGCGGGGATCAGCGTAGAGCAGTTTTACAAGCTCTTTAGCCAAAAGGATAACCTCGCCTGCTTTGACACGCCCAGAGATATTTGGCCATGAGTTCCGCATCGCCCCTCCAATCGCTGCGCGGCGTCATCGACCGGATCACCTATTACAATGAAGAGAACGGGTATACAGTGGCGCGCTTTATTCCGACCGGCAAAACCCTGCCGGTGACGGTCGTCGGCAACCTCATGGGGGCCAGCGTCGGCGAATCGCTCGACCTCGAAGGTCTCTGGACCAACCATCCCCAACATGGCCGCCAATTCGAGATCAAGCATTTCACCCTGCAGCTCCCCGCGACGGTCGAAGGCCTGCGCAAGTACCTGGGCTCGGGGCTCATCAAAGGGGTCGGGCCGACAACCGCGCAGCGCATCGTCGCGCACTTTGGGATGGATACGCTCGACATTATCGAGAACGACATTGACCGGCTGCACGAGGTGGAGGGGGTCGGTCACAAGCGGATTGAGATGATCAAGCGCGGCTGGGCCGAGCAGAAACAGATCAAAGAGGTCATGCTGTTTCTGTCGAGCCACGGCATCAGCACCGCGCTCGCCGTCAAGATCTATAAAGAGTACCAGGACGGTGCACTCCACGTCCTCCAGCACGAGCCATACCGACTCGCTCGCGATATTTACGGCATCGGGTTTATCACCGCCGACAAAATTGCGCGGGCGCTCGGGATGAAGCAGGATGACCCGGCGCGCGTCGAAGCGGGCCTGCTGTACGTGCTCGGGCAGTTCAGCGACGACGGGCATGTCTATGCGACGCGTCAAGAGCTCGTGAAACAATCCACCGAAACGCTCGGCGTGGACGCGACGCTGGTCGAGGATTCCATCGGACGGCTCGTCCAGGCCGATGACCTGTACGTCGAGACGGTGGCAGGCCTGGACCCCGCCGCGCAGCCGGTTTACCTGACGCCGTTCTACCGCGCGGAGGTGGGGACCGCGAACCGGCTCAAGCAGGTGCTGGGCAGCCCCAACAGCCGCCTCCCCCAATTTCGCACGCTCGATTGGGAAAAGGCTTTTGTCTGGCTCGCCTCGCGGAGCAACCTCACCCCGACCGAGAAGCAGCAAGCGGCGGTCAAGGTCGCTCTCACGAACAAGGTCTCGGTGCTCACCGGCGGTCCGGGCACCGGCAAGACGACCACAGTGCGAGCCATCATTCAACTCGTCAAGGCCAAAGGGCACACCTTCAAGCTGGCGGCGCCGACGGGGCGCGCAGCCAAGCGGCTGAGCGAAGCGACCGGCGAGCCAGCGCAGACCCTGCACCGCCTGCTCGAATTCAAGCCGTTCGAGGGGAATAAGTTCCTGCGGGATCGCGACAATCCGCTCGACGCCGACCTCATCATCGTGGACGAAGTCTCGATGATCGACATCCTCCTGATGAACGCCCTCACCAAGGCGGTGGATATTACCTCGCACCTCCTCTTTGTCGGCGACCCGGACCAGCTCCCTTCGGTCGGGCCGGGGAATGTGCTCAAGGATCTCATCGCCTCGCACGCGCTGCCGGTCGTCGCGCTCGACGTGATTTTCCGCCAGGCCGAAGAGAGCCTCATCGTCGTCAACGCTCATCGCATCAACAAGGGGGAAATGCCCCTCTTTACGCCCACCGCCCGCGACTTTTTTCTCTTTCAAGAGGATGAACCTGAAAAGGCAGCCGAACGGGTCGTCGAGCTGGTCCAGACACGAATCCCGGCCAAGTTCAGGCTGGACGCCATCGGGGATATCCAGGTGCTCAGCCCCATGCACCGCGGATTGGCAGGCGTGGCGGAATTGAACCGGCTCCTCCAGGAGAAACTGAATCCGCCCGGACCGGGCAAGCCGGAAAAGCAGCACGGCGGACGCGCGTTTCGCAAGGGGGACAAGGTCTTGCAGACACGCAACAATTACGACAAAGAGGTCTTTAACGGCGACCTGGGCCGGATTGTGGAGGTGGACCTAGAGAACCAGTTCCTGACGGTCGATTACGACGGGACCCGCATCGACTATGAATTTTCAGAGCTGGACGAGCTGGTACATGCCTATGCGCTCAGCGTCCACAAGGCTCAAGGAAGTGAGTATCGCGCGGTCGTCATTCCGCTGCTCACGCAGCACTATATGCTGTTGCAGCGCAACCTGCTTTATACAGCCATCACCCGCGCCAAAGAGCTGGTCGTGCTGGTTGGCATGAAAAAGGCGATTGCCATTGCGGTGCGGAACGACAAGATCGCCCAGCGCAATTCGCGGCTGGCGCAGCGGCTGAGTCTAACATAGTCTGGGCAGAGAGTATAATGCGCTAATCAAGAGCGGCAAGAAAGATGTGTGGGCGGACGATGCGAATGCCCTCAAACGGGTCAAGGACCAGCAAATCCTCGTCGGCTGTTACGATGAAATCTGCTCCACCGGTCACAGCCGCCTCCAGGACGCGATTATCGTCCTCATCGCGACAGGCATGAATTTCACGTGTCGGGGCAACCAGTTCGCCGCTAACGGCTAGCTCCTCCACAAAGGCCTGGATTGCTTGCTCGTCCAAATGGTATTTGCGGCCAATTCGTGGTTCTCTCAATTTTTCGATCAATTCGTCAAACAAGATTTCCGAAATGATGAGCAGATATCGACCTTGACTCAATCGATGTGCGATTGGGCCGATAGTACCCTGGGGACGTATTGCAGCCCGAATGAGAATGTTGGTATCAATGACCGCGCGTATCATTTCTTGCGCTTGAGGGACCGAGTTGTATTAGGCTTGTAGGCGGGTCGTTCCTCTTGTGCTCGACGCCGCGCCTTGACAAGGCGCGAGGCCTCTTCTATGTCCCGTTCAACCTCTTCGTCGCTGTATTTGGCATTGACTTCCGCCATCCGCTTGAGCATCGCGTTGAAACGGGCGTGAATTTCCTGCTCGTGCGATTCAAGATATTCGAGGTACTGGTCATACGGAATAATCACCGCTTCAGGACGACTGCCACGAGTGAGCACATAGGGCGTGTGATTTTTTACAACCTCGTCAAAAACTGTTCGAAAGTTGCGCTGTAGCTCGGTCACACCGATTATCTTATTCACAATTCGCTTCCTGCCATTGATTTTGGCATATATTATATTATGTTTCAGAATATGAATCAAGCTGTGTATAGCATTCAACCGGGGAGCAAATACCGCGCGGTCGTCATCCCGCTCCTCACCCAGCACTATATGCTGTTGCAGCGCAACCTGTTCTATATAGCCATCACCCGCGCCCGCGAGCTGGTAGTGCGGGTAAGATGAAAATTGAAAAGAGGTCCAGATTACCGCTAGCGAAACCCACGCGACAACTCGTCCAAGCGGGCCAGCTCGGGGTCCGACAGTTTGAACCGCATGGCGCCGGCATTGTCGGCAGACTGTTGCGTTTTGGTGGCGCCGGGGATGGTGACGACCAACTCCCCATTGAACCAGATCACCCAGTTCAATGCCACCTGCGCCGCCGTCGCCTGGTATTTGAGCGCAATCTCCTCGAGCGCATTGACCAGCGGCCGGCTCGCTTCCATCCGACGCTGAATCCGACCTCGCCAGATGAATGATTTACTCTTCAAGAGATCGGGGTTTTTGTGGAACTTGCCGCTCAACAGTCCCGAGCCCAGGGGGGTATAAGCGGTGATGGTGATTCCCAACTCGCGCGCGGTTTCCAGCGTGCCGTCGGTTTCAATCTTGCGATCCACCAGGCTGTAGAGGACCTGGTTGGTCGCCAGGGGCAGACCGCGTTTTTGCAGGGCGGCATGGGCGCGGCGCATCCGCTCGGAGTTGAAATTACTGACCCCTACCGAGCGGATCTTACCCGCCTCGACGAGGTCGGCCATCGCGTTCATTTCCGCTTCCGGCGAGGAAAAGCTATACGGCTGGTGAACATAGTACAGGTCAATGGGAAAGCCATCCAAATGCCGCAAGCGGTCCGCAATGGATTGGGCGATATTTCCGGCGGTGCGCAGGATCGGCGACCACTTGGTCGCGATGATCACATCGCCGGGGCGCTTGCCGGCGGCCCGGAGTCCGTCCGCCAGGGAACGCTCCGAGACGCCATTGCCATAGAGTTCCGCCGTATCAAACCAGTTGATCCCGCCATCGAGCGCAGCCTGGATAATCGCATTCTTGTCCTTGGGGGGAATGACGGGAAAGGCGCGCCCGATCAGGCCGCCCCCGCCGGACAGTTCCATAACTCCCAGGCCAATGGGTGTGACCTGAATGTCGCTCTTGCCCAGGGCTCTGGTAGGGATTGGTGTGTTCGAAATCATAATCGGCCTCACATGTCTAGTTGATGGAATGAGCATTCATCTACACCGTGCATCATACACCGCTATGACCGCTTGTAAAAATCCTTGCCCCTCGCCAGATGGAACGCCAACTCGGCAAAAATCAACTATAATAGCGGCGCGGTCATATGCCGTATGTATATTGTCTGCGTATGAGACATTCCACCGGAACGTCTCTACAAATCGCGATTCAAGGAGCCCCCATGTCTCAATCCCTTGTCACCCTTTACAAAGAGGACATCCTCGCGCAATATCGTGCGCAAAAGCAGATGGCCGATGCCGCGCTGGCGCGCGTGGGCGACGACGCTTTCTTCAAGCGCCTGTCGAACAGCGGCGACGAACACACGAACAGCGTCGCCATCCTGGTCAAGCACCTTGGAGGCAACCTGCACTCACGCTGGAGCGATTTTCTCACCACCGACGGCGAAAAGCCGGACCGGCGCCGCGAGCAAGAATTCATGCAGGAGGAAGCGGAGAACCGGGCGACCATCATGCAGAAATGGGAACTGGGCTGGAAAACCGCGTTCGACACGCTTGATGCACTGCGCGAAGAGGACTTTACTCGCACGGTGACCATTCGCGGTGAGCCGCACACCGTCGTTCAGGCGATCGATCGCAATCTGACGCACGCGGCGCATCACATCGGGCAGGTTGACCTATTGGCGACGTTGTTGCAAAGAACATAGGTCCTGGACAATCAGAAGATCAAGCAGACGGTACTCCACCTGCTCGCCCGCGATACGCAGGTGAGCACATTTTTCAGTTTCCATGCATCATGTCACAGCCCAGTCTGATTGAGCAAATCCAGTTCCTGGCCGCGCAACTGGCCGGGAACCAGATCACCCCCACGCAAACGGCAAACGCAATCCAGACCGCCGGAATCGGCGAAATTCCGGCTGCAGTCTGGGGTGAGATTGACGCGCAGATGGGGCGCGCCCCGCGGCTGGCGCACGCGCTGGCGAGCATCGCGTGTCAGGTGGCCGAACACGGGAGTGACCGGCACCAGGCAGCAACGGCGCAGTTGGCCCGGATTCGGACGCTGAACGCGCTCGGCGAGTTTCGCGAGGCGGCAACCCCTGGCCCCGATACGGCGCGCCTGTTTCTGGAACTGGAAGATGCCGAGGGAATGGCACGCGCCTGGCTGGAAGCGGCCTGGGCAGAGACCTATCTAGGGAATCTGAATGTCGCGCAGGCGCATCTTGAACAGGCCCGCACACAATTGAACCCGCAAACGGACCGGCGGGTTGTGGCGCGCGCCGCCCAGGTCGAAGGCTGGCTTTTGCACTATCAATCCCATAACTCTGAGGCAGTCCAGCAGTTCGAGAGGGCACGCGATATCTTGAAGGAATGTGGTGAACCGATTCAAGCGGCGCGCTGTGAATGCTATCTGGGAGCTGCCTATCGAAGTATTGACGTGGCTCTGACCCAATCGAGCCTGGAGCAGGCGCGACGAACCCTCGAAGGAGCAAATTGCCTGGCCGATGTCGCCCTTTGCGATAACTTTTTGGGCGAAGTTTGCTATATGCTCAACCGTTTCCAGCAAGCGGTCGACTATCAACAGGCGGCGCGCCGGGTATTCAACCAATTCGGCATGCCTTTCTTTGCCGCCCTATGTGATATGGACGAAGGGCTCTTCGAGTGGGAATTGGGACGACTGAATCAAGCGTTGGCGCTCCTGGAGCGCGCTCGCGATTATTTTCTTGCGGCCAATGTCAAGACCGAGCTCGCCTCCTGCGAGGTCAATATCGCCCTCGTCCTCATTTATCTCTATCGCTATGATGAGGCCATTCCGCGCCTGGAAGCAGTCGCGGCGCAGGCGCTGGCCGAGGGGCATCGGGGGAGGGCGACCCTCTGCTTTCTCAATCTTGGCTGGGCTGCGGATCAGCAAGGACAGTATACGCGAGCGCTCACCTACTATGAACAGATGAAGAGTGCGTTGACGCCGAATGGGTCCGCCAAGCGGCGCGCGACATGCGAGCGCAACCTCGGACGGACCTATGGCAACCTGGGGCAGTACTCGAAAGCGCTGGCGGCGCTGGAACAGGCGCGGGCGTTGTGTATCGGGCAAGGGTTACAGTCCGATCTGGCTGAGACGGAACTGTATCACGCCCAGGTCTTGCTGGCGCTGGAACGCCAGCCCGAGGCGCGAGCCGCGCTCGACCAGGCGCAGGCTTTGTTTCAAGCGGCGGGGCAGCCGGTCTATGCCGCACTGTGCGACCGACTGGCGGCGAGCAGTTCCTTAATGGAACAAAAGCAAGCCCTGGCGCGGCTCACGGCGAGCCGCGCGGTATTCGTCCAGCACAGCCTGCCGGTGGATGCCGCCTTGTGCGATCTGACCCAGGGCGAGGTTTTGCTCGCGCATCACGCCTGGAAACGCGCCCAGGCCGCGTTAGCACAGGCGCTGGAGTGCCTGGCGCCCGCGTTCCCTGATCACGCCTGGCGAGCCGACTATGGCCTGGGACGTGTCGCCGCACAGCAACACCAGCCCCAACGCGCGCTCGCCTACTATCTCGCAGCCGTGGAGCATATTACACACGTACGGGCCGGGCTGGGCGTGGAACAGTTGAGCAACAGCGTCTTTGGCGCCCGGCGGCAGGTGTTCGCCGATGCCCTGCGGCTGGCTCACACCGGGCGGCACGCCACGGTGGGGATAACGGTGATCGAGTCCGCCAAGAGCCAGGTGCTGCTCGATTATCTCCGTCGCCCCGAGTGGCGCATTCCGACCTCCGAACAGAATCCGGTGGTGCGGGAACTGGGACAGCGCGAGCGCGACCTGCGCTATCAGCTCGACGGTGTACGGCGCAAGGTCTCGGTGCAGGTCGCCCAGGCGCAGGGAGAAGCGTTGCGCAGCGCCGACACGCTGGAACAGATCTCGGACGCGCAGTTACGCGAGCTTGACGCGATTGAAACGGAGTACGAAAGTGTCGTCTCCCGGTTACGCCTGCTCCGGCGGGGCCTGGCCGGGACGTCTTCCCTATCGCCCTTTGATCTGGCGGCGTTCCGGGAAATGGCCCAGGCGCGATGGGGCGAGCGCTGGGCTGCGCTGGACTATTATCTGGACGACCGAAACCTGACCATCGGATACATCGACGCGCACACGAACCAATTAGACCGTATCGCGCTTTCGGATTATGACGAATTCATGTTACGACAGTGTGCAGAGACCCAGGCCGACCGACGCGAGTTGGTGTACCGGGGGACCTTGCAGGGCCGCCGCGCCCCGGCGGACAGCCGCAAGCCATTGCAGTATCTGACCCACAAGCTGATTCCCGCATCGCTGCTCGCCGGCCGGGATGAACGGACGGTAATTGTGTCACCGCACGGGCTGCTCCACCAGTTGCCATTCCATGCGCTCATGGAGGGAGAGCAGTATTTGCTCGAACGCATCGAGTTCATTTACACGCCCAGCTTGCAGGCGCTGGCCGAGTTATGCCAGGCCCCCGCGCCGGGACTGGAACGCCTGCTGTTCTGCGGGCTGGTGGATTTCGGAGAGCGGGCGCGCCCGCTGCGGCATGTCGCTCAGGAACGCCAGGCGTTGGCGGCAACGGGTGAACCGTTCGAGACCGTGCTGTGGCAGGAACAGGCGACGCGACAGGCGCTGCTTGATTGGAATGCGGCGGGCCGATTGCGCGATTTTTCGGCGCTGCATTTCGCCACCCATGCGGTGTTAGAGCCACACGCCCCGCACCGCGCGCGGGTTCTGCTCGCCGACGGCGACCTGACCGTGCTCGATGTGATGGACCTGCATCTCAACGCCCGGTTCGTGACGCTCTCCGCCTGTTCGACAGCCCTGGGCAAAGGGGGATTGGGCGATGAATTTGTAGGATTGGTGCACGCGTTTTTCTATGCGGGGGCGCATGCGGTGGTCGCCTCGTTGTGGGCGGTGGAGGATGAATCGACGGCGCGGCTGATGGGCGCTTTTTATAAACACCTCCGTTCGGGATGCTCGATCGCGCACGCGTTACGCGCGGCGCAGTTGGAACTGCACCGGGCGGGATTCACTCCCTACCATTGGGCGCCGTTTGTCGCCATCGGCCAGGTATAAGCGAGCCGCGCCCCTGGTCGAGCTCGCGGAAGAGGCTGTCGCCAAATAGAGCAACCCACCGCCCGGCGCGCCGGGCATGGCAAGAGATTCCATCAAACCCCCATCGGACTTGTCGAGTCATAGTGATCGGTCCCGTTGTAAATGATTCGCAGCGGGTTGCCCGTTGCCCCGCTCCTCGGATTGAGCTCATAGGTTCCGCCGGGATGATAGATGATGATCTTGCGCTTGAGCAGGTTGGCGGTCAGTTCGGGCGCGATATCGCCTGCCAATCCGTTCCACGAGCGATTGGTCCGAATCTTGTCGGCCACCCGGAACAGGCTCGTGCCGTGCGCCTTGACGATGGACGAGAGGACCTCGTCCCCTTTGGAGCTCTGCACGGCCAGCGCCAGCGCATCGCGCAGTTTTTGTGAATCCGGATACCGCCGATCCCCCTGCCGTAAGAGCTGATCGACCACCGCCATGTAAAAGCAATTGCCGTCGCCGTCGATCGGAGACCGCGTCAACCGCTCCTGTCCCAGCGCCAGGTCGATGAGGGATCGAGACTCACTAGATTTGCGTTTCTCCCGTTTGGGCGGCTCCGGCGGCTTGCGCTGCGAAGTCGGCTTTTCCTGGCTCGGTTCTGTCCCACCGCTCGACGGTTCGCGCATTGGAGACGATTTCGGCGGGGGCGCGAGCTGGCTCTCAGGCTGGCTGACTGGTTCCGACCCGCCCTTGGCTTGCCACTTGCCGCCCTGCTTTTCCCAGCGACCGGCCCCTTCTATCGTCGCTTGTTCGGCCTCCAGGCGCACTTTCTCCGGCCGGCTTGTCCGCTGACCTCCCAGCCGCTTGCGCGCCTCCTCAAACGACGACCCCTTGTCAATCTCCGGATTTTCACGCGCGCCGATCCATTCCTGTTCCAATGTCAGCAGGCGTCGGACCGTCGACAGGCGCGTCGCGAGCTCATCCCGCGCTTCAGTCAGTTCCTCCGGCGGGAAAGCGCCCAGGCTCTGGACAAAGACATGCGCCTGCTTTTCGAATTCCACCATCTGGTCCCGGATTGCCAGTGTGTCGGCCAAGGCTTTGCGCGCTCCTTGTTGTATGGCCGGGTCCTGTTTTGGCGCCTTTTCGCCGGTCAGCCGCGCGCCCTGGACATCGACGCCGCTCTTGACGATGAGATTGAGCTTTTCAAACTCGGTCAGCGCCGCGCGGGCCGTATCGTACCAGGGCGCTTGAGTCAATTCCTTCGCCGTACGCCCCAGCCTTACCTGCTCACGTTCCAGCTCCTCTTTCGCATTCCTGAGCTCCGGCAAAAGCTTTTGAATGCCGGTGCGCGCTTCGTTCGTCCCCTCGGGAAGCGGACGGGGTTCTCGCCCAAACCATTTGGGGCGGGGCGGCGGCGGCTCGGGCAGCATCCTGAGAACCAGCTCGGACTGGTCGATCAGGGTCAAGGTGCGCGGCAGGTCCGCAATCCCCCGCTCGCGATCGAGCAATTGCTTGCCTGTCGTGAGCGTCACATTCGCCCGCTTGACTGTGACTCGAACCTCCTCATCCCGAGAAGGGGCTCCGGTTGCCTCCGCTTTCTTTTGTTGGCCGCGCGCCACGCCATAGAATTTGGTGAGCGCTTCTCGCAGTTCTGAAACATCCGCGCCCGCATCTTCCGCCTCGTCGATCCGGGCGCCAACCTGCTGCAATATCTCCAGGGCCCGGTTTCCAGTCTGGACCGTGCCATAGGTCCCTCCCCCGAAGGCTCGGTTTGCATCCCTCACCGCATTTCGCGCCAGCGTCAGTTTTTCGTCTTTTCTGGCGCGGCTGGCCCCTCCGGGCTCCGTTCCTCCACTCTTTTGCTTGACGACGAGCTGTTTGCCGACAACCTTGATCAGCACCTTGCGCGCGGTACCATCGTCCACCGACCCCTGGGAGAGGAATTCGGACTGTTTAGCCTTCTCCGCATCAGAGCGCTCTTCAGGGTCTGGATTCATCGTTTCATCCATGAAACTCGTATAGGCGGTCTTCACCCCCGCGATACCGGGCATGTGCCGCGCGCTGCCCCCTTCACGCGTAAAAGCGCCCTGCGGCCGGACGGAAATTCCGGCGCTCGGCTTGCGTTCGGTGGACATGTTGAGCCCCTCGACTCCCGCCAACAGGGTGGAGCTGACCGTAAACACATCTCCCTTTTCGCTCCCGATGCCGGGCGTGTCATCCTGGCCCATCATTTCCGGCGCCATATAGCCCTTGGTCGCACCCTTGGTCGCACCCATCTGCTTGCCGTGCAGTCCCAGGTCGATAACCACGGGCTCGCCCGTCCGCTCGTCGACGACGAAATTATCCGGCTTGATGTCATTGTGCGCCAGCCCTGCCTTTTTGAGGTGCTGAATGACATCCAGCATGCAACGGCCGATATACTGGATGGCGCCCCAGTACTCGGAGCTCGAGATCTGCCCCTCATCCCACGCCGTTTTGAGTGCACGCATTGCCACCGATCCGCGCATCCCCGGAATTTCATCCATCACCATGGCTTCGACCCGGATCTTGCCGTACTGGACGCGCGCCATGCCGTGGACCTTGCCCAGGTTTTTGTGCGGGCCGACCGTATCATAGATCGTGCGGTAAGCCTCCATCTCTTTCTTGAGATGCCCTTCCGCCTTGCTGCTCTCGATCTTGCCGACCAGTCCATGCCCCTCGGGGGTCTTGTAAGTGCTGATGTGACTCTCACCCTCGGTGAACTTTTCCGTCTCGTTCACCTCCAGGCCTTCGAGCGATGGCGCATCCTTACTGATCTTTTCCTTCCACTCGATTTCGCCCTCTTCGACTTTGCGGGTATTGCCAAAGATATTCGGCAACTCCTGGCCTTCATGCTTTTTGGCGACCTCCTCCATCTGTGCCTTTTCTTTGGCCGCCTGAGCCTCACCCCGCGCCTGGTCGATCGCCTTGGCAGGCGCCAGCCCGGTATATGCGGAGGGATTCCCCCAGACCGTGTCGATTGCATTCGACTCGGCGTCGATGTCGCGCAAGAGGTCGAGCAGCCCGCGGAGGCGCGCGACCATGGCGTCATATACCTTGTCGTTTCCCCCTTTGCGAGCTTTTTTACCTTTGGAGCGCGCCGATTTCTGCACGGTCTGGGCCGCCGTTTTGACATCGGCCAGAGAACTCTTGAGCGCCTTGCGCGTCTTTTTCGTATATTCGGTCGTCTGCCCGAGAACCGTGTGATAAGCGGTGAGCGCCTTGAGAAGCTTGTTATAGTCCGTGAGCGCCGTGACCCCAAAGATCACACGGTTCTCCTCGGGATCGTCGTTTCCCTGGATAAACTCTTCCGTCTTGACGAGGCGCTGGATCATCTGGCGGCGCACCTCCCCGCTCCCCTGCTGGACGACGTGCGTCAATTCGTGCGCCAGGAGGCGCTTGCCATCCGTGGAGTCCGGGTTGTACTTGCCCGCGCCAATATAAATATCTGCGCCGTGAGTAAATGCTTGCGCGCTCACCTCTCGATTGAGCTGATCGGCCTGCACATCGGTGTGCAGGCGCACGGCGCCAAAATCGGCGCCCATCTGAGACTCCATCTGTGCGCGTAATGGATCCGGCAGAGGACTCCCAGCGCCGCGCGAGCGCTCGATGCGCGAGGCAACCTCCGGGCCTACCTCGTAAGCATGACCGGACTGCGCTTGTTCCTTTTCAGCAGGGCCACCGGCCGCATCGGCCTGGCGCCTGGCCTGAATCAGGCGCGTGACCGCGCGGTTGCCGATGATCGGTTGCAATGCTAACAAGTTGGATGGAGTGAATTGGCGGGGGTCGCCGTTGCTAACGCCAGGCTCTGGCGCGCGAATGGGGACAGGGGTATGGTTGACGTGCTCGGCCGCGGCCGGCCGGGGTCGCCTGGCTTGCGGCCTGGGGTCCTTGGCGCTGGAAATTGCTCGCTGCTTGCTCATGATCAATCCCACTCGAAAACGATCCAACCGGCTGGTGAATCGTACACCTGACCGATCCGAAGACGTTCAATCGCCTGGTCGAATGAAACGGATGATCCCTATTGTATTTATTGCACTGGCCGCGTCAAGGGGCCTCCGGCCAAAGTGATACCGGCTTTTTCTCTACCTGGGATATAATCGATAGAGTAAACGGCGCGCTTTTTTCCCGGTGCGCAAGAACCCATGAGCCCGGAGGGTTATCCCATGTTCCCCAAATACTGGATTGTCAGCGCCATCCTTGCCCTACTGTTGCTCGGCGGCTCGCCGGCGCGCGCCGCGCTAGACCAGGATATGCACATTGGCGAACAGGCAAGCCCGGCCATGAATTCGAGCCGCGCACCTACGCCTCTCAGCCCACACGTTCGCACGAATGTCAATACCACCCGGCGCGGGGGTAATCAGGCGGAGCAGGCTATCGCCATCAACCCGACCAACCCCGAGAACCTCGTCGTCGTCTCGAATGACGAAACGACCGCGCCTCATGGGATCCGGAAAGCATACAGCATGGACGGCGGCGCAACGTGGACCGGGACGACGATTGCGACCGGCCTGGACGGCTTGAATGCTGCCTGCTGCGATCCCAGCATGGCCTTTGACCCATTTGGCAATTTGTTCCTCACCTACCTGGAGGGACATGATGGATATATTGTAGTAGCGGTCAGCACAGATGGGGGACAAACTTTTGGCGGGGTGCAGATTGTCGCCGTGCCGGCCCACGAGGGGCAGGGGGCGAAACCCTTTCTCGCGCCGGCAGGCCCGGGACGCGCCGCGCTGACCGGCGGGAACGACCAGCCGACGGTGACGACCGGCCCCGGAACCGGCGGCGTGGCAAGTACAGTCTGGGTCACCTTTACCGATTCCGCCAATCAGGTCAACATCTCGGGCGCCGCGGTCACCGGATTGGGCGCGGTCGGGACGTTCAGCGCGCCGCAAGCCGGCGGCAGTGGGGACTTTGGCGATATCGCCGTGGGGCCGCAAGGCCAGGTGATGGTCACCTATGTGTCTTTGAGCAGCGGCGCAGGTCCCGACACCGTGCGCGTTCAAGTGGATCCGGATGGGTTGGGCCCCAACGGATTCGGACCGGTCCTCGACGCGACCGCCACGAATGTCGGTTCGTACCGATTGATCAAGCCACAGAGCAACAACTATGGCATTGACGCCGAGCCGGGGCTGGCGTACGACCGCAGCAGCGGCGCACACAACGGGCGCGTCTATCTCACCTACACCGACGCCGCGAACACCACGACCGACGACACCGACATTGATGTCCGTTACTCGGACGACGACGGCGCGCACTGGAGCGCGGCGGTCAGGACCAACGACGATACGAGCGGCAACAGCCAATTCCTCCCCCGCATCGCCCTCGACCAGACCACCGGCAATCTCGCGGTCTCCTGGCACGATTCCAGGCGCGATTGCGGCGCGGCGTGCCTGGGCAACGGCAGCACCAACAGCATCGCCAATGACGACGCCGAGTTGTGGGCGACATACAGCGCCGACGGCGGCGCGACCTTTGCCCCCAACATCCAGGTGAGCGCCGGAACATCCAACTCGGCCGCTTCGGAACCGCCGGCGCGCTGCTGTCGCCCGCTCGGGTATGGGGACTATGCGGGCCTGGCGTTTCAAAGCGGCGCGTTCTATCCGGCCTGGGCAGATGATTCGGACAGCACGGGCGACAACCCAAACGGCGCGCTGCGCCGGATGGATGTGTACACGGCGCGGGTGACCCTGGTGGATACGGCCGATGTCGGCGTGGTCAAGACCGGGCCGGCGTCTGTCACGGTCGGCGCGGATTTGCCCTACACCCTCACGGTCACCAATGCCGGGCCGGCGGACGCGACCAGTGTTTCGCTGACCGACTCCATTCCAGCCAATACGACATTCGTCTCGGCCAGCCAGGCAACCGGTCCTACCTTTGCCTGCACCAACCCGCTCGTGGGCAACACCGGCTTGACGCGTTGCACGATCGGAACGCTGCTCTACGGCGCAACCGCGACCTTTAGCCTCGTCGTACACGTAGACCCCGGCGCGACCGGCGCGATCTCAAATACGGCGAACATCTTTGCGACGAACGATGTGAACGCGGGCAACGATTCGTCCACCTGGCGCACGGATGTCCTCACGCAAGCTGACCTGAGCATTCTCAAGACGCACGTCACGAGCGGGGTTGCAGGCGCAGGAACCGTGACCTGGAATATCACGATCACGAACAATGGACCGAGCGCTGCGCAGAACGTTTCGATGAGCGACCCGCTCGACACTGCGCAGACCGCGTGGGTCAGCACGACACCCACCGGCGGCGGGAGTTGCAGCGGGCAGAGCACTGTCCAGTGCACCTGGACAACCCTGCCGGCAGCGGCCCCGAACAACGTCGCCGAGGTGCAGATCGTCGTCAACCCGCTCCCCACCGCGCTCGACCTGTCGAATACGGCGCAGGTGACCTCGACGACGACCGATCCCCTTCCATCGAACAATTCGTCCTCTGACCACCTGGTCGTCCCGACCGCAGCCGATGTGGGCATCACCCAGCGCGCCAGGGTCGTGAGCGGCGGCGGGCTGGTCGAGTACACATTGACGGTAAACAATGCCGGTCCCTCCGCAGCGCGCGGTGTGACACTCACCGACCCGTTGCTCTATCCGGCGCTATTCGTCTCGGTCAAAACGACGCGGGGCAACTGCACGACCGGCGCCGTGATCCAGTGTACGCTTGGAACGGCGAGCGCGCCGGAGTTGCTCCCCAACCAACCGGCGACGATTACGATTCTGGTCAAGCTGGCCCAATCCACCGCGCTGGTCAAGAATACGGCGACGGTCCGCGCAACCACCTTTGACCCGAACCTGGCGAACAACACCTCCACCATCGCCAGCCCCCTCGGCAGCGCGCTGCATTGGAGCACGCCGCCGGACGCGTGCAGTATGAGAATATGTTAACGAATAGGCCCTTGATTCTGCATCTCGCCTATAGTATAATGGGCAAACTTTTTTCCGGCCGCTTCATCGCTATTCGTCAACGTTATTCGATAAATCACAGTCTCGCGCGCCCCACCGCCGCTGTGACCTCGCTCGACATCTTTATCTAGCAAGGCGTAGAGGGACGGCAACCAATCTCGAAGGCAGGCTCGTACGCCGATCCTGATTAGGAGGACGTCCCGTGCTTGAACGACCGCACATACGATCCGTCTCCTTTATCTTGCTCCTTGCGCTGCTATTCGCGTCAGCCCCGACCGCCAACGCCGACGCGCCGGAAGTGAACATCACCGCGGAAGGTTCTGTCCTGGCTTCGACCACGTCGCCGGGGTATCCGGCCTCGCTCGCAATTGACGGCGATCCCACGACCTCGTGGTTTTCGACGGGGCCAGAGCCGGGGGGGCGGCCGACGCGATTTCAATGGACGCATTCGCGCGACGACCTGATCACAACGGTCTATATTCACGGCAACAGTCAGAACCAAACCCCGAGCTTTCGCACCGGATATGGTTTTGGATCGGTAACCGTCGAGGTGCTGGATGCCTCCAATCACCTCGTATTCCAACAAACGGCGCCGGGCCCCGGAAATGCGGTCCCGGATGTATTGGTCCATCCGAATGTGGTAGGGCGAACGGTCCTGCTTCTTTTGACCGGACATGAGTCTCCAGACTGTGGGGGATTCAGCGAGTTTCAGGTCAAAGCGAATCGAGCACCGCGGCCACCCACGCCGACCGCGACACCCATCCCGCCGACGGTGGCCAGCGCGCCCCCGCCCCCAACGCCAACAACGCAAACGGTCGCCGGCGCCGGAACAATCATCGCGTCGGATGATTTAAAGCGCGCCGAGGCGGGCAAGTGTCAATTGGGTAAACTGGATAATGCGCTCGGCGGCAACCGCACGCTTTATTATTTGCCCCTATTTCCGACCGGCGGAACTGATGCGTCGAACCCCATCGGGGCAAGTCTTGTATCAGGCGCGCTTCAAAATAACGGTCTCGATTACGGCGGCGTTCAGTTCGCACTCACTCCGCCTTGTGGCGCTCCGATTGGAGCGGTTCGCGGCGCGGACCTGGGACAGGACTTGAACATTCGAGTGGATCTTGTCGCGCCTTCGGACGCCGCGGGACACACCGCGCAAGCGGGGCCCTATATACGCAGCCGGGCGGCGGCGATGGGCGACGAGATCATCGGTGGGGCGTCGGCGGGCTACTGGGTCCGCCTGGAGAGCACCGGGGCGGTCACGATCAAACGGCTTGACTCGAACGCTGTCATCGCATTCAGCGGCAATCCTGTATCCTTTGACCCCGCCATCATTCACACGCTCGAAATCGCTGCGGGCGGAAGCCAACTTCAAGTTGCGCTCGACGGTCGGTTGCAAACCTTTAACCAGTCGGGCCAATTGGTGACCGCGGTGATCCTCGCGCCCACAGCCGGGTCGAATGATGGAACCGCCGGGATTGTGTTTGGCGCCGAGCCGAATCGCGGCCAGATCGGCGGGCAGCGCGCCGGCAATATCCTCATCACAGCTTTTCGTCCACTCGATGGGCTCCCGGTTCAAAGCAATCCGGGCGTATCCGGTCCTTCCGTGAGCGTGACCTCGACACCCGGGGCTTCTCCGTCACCCGAGAGCACGGCCGTCGCGACGACGGTCGCGTCCAATCCCATTCCAGCGACCGGCGCAACGGGGGTGAAGGGGGATTGTGACGGCGATGGTAAGCTCACCGAATTGGACGCGCTCTGCGCGTTGGAAATCTCGGTTGGCCTGCGCCCAAGTTCGCCGCAGATGGATATGGATGGAGATGGCAGTGTCACTTCCCGCGACGCGGTGATCATTCTGCGGAACGCGGTCGGCAATTGAAAGGGGATGAATGATGAAGAAAATCATCATTGCGACGACGGCGACGATTTGCCTGTTCCTTTTGTTTCTCGCCCTCGGCATGGTCTACGACGCCTTTAACTCACAAACGCTGGCGCAGGGTCAGCAACAATCCTGCCCGCTGACTCAAGCTCAGGCGCAGAATGCCGCGCAAGCGTTTCAAGCGATGGCCCCGGTGTTTCAGAGCCCGCGCTGCTTGAATTGTCACGGCGCGTACGGCGACATCAGCACCAATCCCAAGACCAAGCACCCCGGCGGCTATATCCCGCTGGATAATTTTGGCAATCCGAAAGACCCCTCCAAAGAATGCACCAACTGCCACGACCTGGGCGGCAAGCAGTGGCAGATTGCGCCCCCGCACATGTTCTTTACGAACGAGAATACGGTCTCCATGTGCCAGCAAATGAAGCGGATGGATAATGGGATTAATGTTCTCAATCACCTGGCTTCAGACCGCCTGGTCCAGTTGGGATTCCAGGGCAAGAAGGGACAGTCCGACCAGGCGGCGGAGCCGCCGCCGATCTCGAAAGGCGACTTTCTCAAGCTGGCGGAGAACTGGGTTTCGGCTGTCTATTCCTCGACCGCGCATAGCGTTTGGGGGCAGCCATTCCCCGGCGGCAACGAATCGTCGTGCGGCTGCGACCCGAACAATTTCAAGCA
>JBAVQS010000254.1:0-2329 GCA_049694275.1 Anaerolineae bacterium
TCGCCCAACAATCCGACTCTCCGCTCGACACCGCCGACGCGGCGACAAACCTGTTGATGCTTTATGACCTCCCTACGCGCGTGGGGGGCGAAGTGCGCGGTATCTATGCGTGGAACTATAATGTCAAGCAACAGGGGCTGTACAACTTTACGGGGGGCACGACCTACCAGCCACAGGCGATTGAGGAGGTGGTGCAGCGTGTATTACGCATCCTCCGCACCCGGTCTACCCCGGTCACGACCGAACCTCTGCAAGCGGTGATTCTCGCCGCGCCGCAAGAGCTGTACACGGCGCTTGCTCGCACCCACGCCTCCGACCTTCCGCCGGCCTGGGTCGATCTCGCGGGTCTCTCCCAACTGCTCCGCCATCGCACCGCCTCTGTCATTACGCCCGGCCCGACCCTTGCGGCGGCGCAGGATGCAGACATCATCCTTTGTGTCGCCCACCGCGCTGATCTGGACGACGCGGCGCTGGCCTTGTTGAAAAAGAGCGTGACCGAGGGTAAAATCGTTCTCGCATGGGACGACGTGGCGCGAGATATGGAGGTCCCGCGCCAATCCTGGTCGCCCGGGTGGAGCAAGCTACCCGATAGCGGCGGGCTTTTGTATGCCGTCCCGGCCGACGCGCCGGCAAAATAATAAGGAGGGGGGAAAGAACATACAGACGATTCTCCTTCAGGGTGCCTGTGCGCCGGAGCAAGAGAAACGCTATCTTGTTCTCCCATTCGAGATGCCCGTGGATGTCACACGGATTCAAGTGGAATACGCGTACAGCCATCGCATCGGCGCCGAGCCCGAGTTCACCGGTGGCAATACCATTGACCTGGGCCTGTTTGACGCACGCGGCAGCGCTTTTCCGGCCGCCGGTTTTCGCGGCTGGAGTGGAAGCGAGCGAGACACAATCTGGATCTCCGAGACGGAGGCTACTCCCGGCTATCTGGCCGGGCCGCTCATCCCCGGCCAGTGGCATGTGCTCCTCGGCCTCTATAAAATCGCGCCAGAGGGATGTGCCTATCGCGTCGCGATCACCATAACCACCGCGCCGGCGCGCGCCCAGGGCGGAAACAATGCCGCGCTCCTATCCCCGGTGGGTCGCCTGCCCGCCACGCCCCCGGCCGCGCCCTTTTGGCCCTGGCTGCGCGGCGAACTGCACTGCCATACCTGGCACAGCGACGGTGCAAGCAGCCCCGGCGAGCTTGTGCAATTGGCGTATGACCGCGGGCTTGATTTTCTCGCCGTGACCGATCACAATACGACGAGCAGCCAGAGCGAACTGGCTACGCTGTCCGAGCCCGGCCTGGTGCTTTTGCGAGGAATGGAGGTGACAACCTTCAAGGGGCATTTCAACGTCTGGGGGATTGGCGATTGGATTGATTTTCGCGTCGAGTCACCCGAGCAGATGGAGCACGCCATTCGCGCGGCCAGCGAGCACGGTGGCCTCACGTCATGCAATCACCCCAAGCCCAATGGGCCACCCTGGGAGTATCCCGAGGTGACGGGCTGTGACTGCGTCGAGGTGTGGAACGGGCCATGGACCCACCTCAACGAGCTCTCGCTCAATTTCTGGCTGGAACAGCTTGGCCGGGGTATGCGCAAGCCGGCAATCGGCGGGAGCGATTATCATCGCGCGAGCGAACCGGCGCAGGGGATGCGACGTGCGCCCGGAACGCCGACCACCTGGGTCCATGTGACCGGAACGCCGAGCGAGCAGGCGGTCCTCGCCGCGATTCGCCGTGGGCATGTGACGCTATCCGCTGGCCCGGAGGGTCCGCTCCTGGAGCTCGTCGCGGGCGACGACTCGGAAGCGCAAGGCGGCGATGCAATGCCTTGCCCGGTCGGCGGCAACCTTGCCGTGCAGGTGCGCTGCCGGGGCGGCAGTGGAAATGAATTACGGCTCCTCGACCAAAATGGCACCCTGCACACACAGTCACTTGTCGCCCAGGACCAGGCGCTAGACCTGACCCTGCCTTTGCACTCCAGCCTCTACCTCCGGGCCGAACTGCGAGACACAAACGGCAAGGTTACAGCGCTGACCAACCCCATCTATTTCCGCTGAGCGCGGCTAGGCGACTTCGCTCAGCTTGACCGGGCGATGCTCGCGCAGTGACCGCGCGGCGAAACGGGGTGTTTGACTCAATTGGGCTTTCCTCCCACCGGGAGTTCCAGTCGGTTCTTGTCCCAGTCATCCCTGATCCACACACGGTCCGGATCATCCCGCGGCGGCGTCCCCCGCGCCTCGCCGATCAAGTTGCCCGCCTGGTAATTGAGGAAATACATATTGGTCCCGGGCGCGCACGTAACCGGATGATAGCCCCGGGCGACGAGCGCGA
>JBAVQS010000255.1:0-2839 GCA_049694275.1 Anaerolineae bacterium
ATCCGGCGTGAAGTGCTCGGCCTGCGAGCGCGCTCTCCAGAAAAAGCCATAGACGATTTCAAAGGGCTCTACATCTCTGAAGAGGAGGTGGATGCCTTTTTGCACGATTCCCTTGCCGCGGCGACGCTGCTGCATCCCCCGCTCCCCGCCACGGCCGAGATTGCCGAACTGGATCGAGGGATCGCGGCGCTGGATCAGCGGATCGCAGTCCTGGAGGGATCGGCGCGTGCCCACGGCGAGGGCTTTCGGCTCGACCGCCTCGCGGATCTGTTTGGGCTGAGTCCATTCGAGCGCGAGGTCCTGGTCATCTGCCTCGCCGCTGAGATCGACCTCAAGTACGAAAAGCTCTATGCTTATCTCCAGGATGACGTTACCAAAAAACGGCCGGCGGTCGATCTCGCCATCCGGTTGCTCTGTGACACGGTCGAGGCGCGGCTGCAAGCCCGTCGCGCGTTCGAGCCGGACGCGCCGCTGCTGCAATGGGAATTGGTCTCGTTGCAGGATGACCCCTCCGCCCGCCGGCCCGTGCTGCTGGCGCGTATGCTCAAGCTCGACGAGCGCATCGCCAGCTATCTGCTCGGTTCCGACCAGGTCGATCCGCGCCTGGGGCCGCTCCTATCCGTTCGAGACGCCGCGCGCGAAATTGAGCCCGGCCCGGAAATCAAACAGCGGTTGACGGCATGGGCCGGGGCGTGGCCGCGTCACTGGGCCGAGACTCCGCCGATCATCCTGTTGCACGGGCGCTATGGCACGGGCAAGGTGCAGGCCGCACGTTTTCTGGCTGCTGCGCTCGAACGCCCACTCCTGCTCTTACAGGCAGGGGAGCTGGGGACCGGCGAGTTGGGTGTTGCAGAGGGAATCAAGCTCGCCGAGCGGGAAGCGCTGCTCAGCGGCGCACTGGTCTGCTGGCAGGGCGCGGACGCGCTGCTTTTCCCGGAGCCGAATGCGGAGGCGGAACAGCGCGTTTTTTTCCATGCGCTGGTGCGCAGCCGGGCGCCGACCATTTTGCTCGCCGAAAAGAGTTGGGAGCCGGCGCGCGAGCTGGCGGCGCGTCCCTTCATCCGCCTCTCACTCGCCGAACTGAATTATGATGAGCGGCGGGAGATCTGGGTTGCCGGCCTGAACGGCTCGGCGCAGAATTTCTCCGATACCCAGTTGGGCGAGCTGGCGGCGCGTTTCCGGCTGACCGCCGGTCAGGTTCAGGATGCGATTGCGCGGGCGCGCACCCTCGCCTGGGAGCGTGATCCGCTCAACGGGCGGGTCCAGTTAAGTGATATAGACGCCGCATGCCGCGCCCAATCGCAGCACCGTCTCAACGCGCTCGCCCGCAAGATTATCCCCCATTACAACTGGAATGATATCGTCTTGCCGCGCGCCCAGTTGACCAGCCTGCATCTCATCTGCACGACTGTCCGCCAGCGCCCCGTCGTCTATGGCGAATGGGGCTTTGACCGCAAGCTGGCGATGGGCAAAGGGGTGATCGCACTCTTTGCGGGGCCTTCCGGTACGGGCAAGACCATGGCGGCCGATATTATCGCCAACGACCTCGGGCTGGATCTGTTCAAGATTGACCTCTCGGCGGTGGTGAGCAAATACATCGGCGAGACCGAAAAGAACCTGGAGCGCATTTTTGGGGAGGCGCAAGAGACCGACGCTATTCTATTCTTTGACGAGGCTGACGCCCTTTTCGGCAAGCGCTCCGAGACACGCGACGCGCACGACCGCTACGCCAATATCGAGATCGCCTACCTCCTGCAGCGGACGGAGGAATACAACGGGCTCGTCATCCTGGCGAGCAACATCAAAAAGAATGTGGACGAGGCCTTTGTTCGCCGCCTGCATTTCACCATCGACTTTCCATTCCCGGAAGAGCCGGAGCGCCTCGAAATCTGGCGGCGGACCTTTCCTCCGGAGGCGCCGCGCAGCGACGACATCGACCTGGCTTTTCTCGCGCGCAAATTCAAGTTCGCGGGGGGCAATATTCGAAACATCATCCTCGCCGCGGCTTTTCTGGCGGCGGAGGAACAACAGCCGATTTCGATGCGGCACCTCGTGCGCGGCGCAGGGCATGAATTCCAAAAGATGGGCAAACTCGTCCACGAGAGCGATTTCGAGCAGTATTTTGAAATGGTGAAAGCGTAAATGGCAGACGATCACGGCAAGCATCCCGACGGCGAGCTCATGCTGGGTCCCGAAGCGCGCGCCGAGTTCGAGCGCGGCCTGCGCTTTTCGCACGTCATGATGACGGCAAACCGCGACCAGGCGAATGAGGTGATGGCCTACATTCAGGCGCTCGGCCAGCTCCTGGTCGAAAAGGGCATCATCTTGCCGGAGGATTTCACGGCGCGCCTGGAGCAGGCCCGCACCGAGGTGAACGCGATGGCGCTTCCGCGCGTGCACCTGGCCGATAGCCCGGACAAGTACGCGGAATCACAAAATGTTCTGATTGACTGCGAGAACCGGGTTCACCTGTGCAAGGCGCGCTGCTGCACCTTTCGTTTTTTTCTGACCAAGCAGGATTTGAAAGAGGGCGTGGCGGAATGGGATTATGGCAATCCCTACTGGGTCAAGCAAGAAGCCGACGGCTATTGCACCCACATCGACCGCGGGACGCTTTTCTGCAAGATCCATACCCGGCGGCCGGCGGTCTGCCGGGGGTATGACTGCCGCAAGGACTCCCGTATCTGGATTGATTTCGAGAATTACATTCCCGCGCCCATCGAGGCTGCCGGACAGCCGAACGACGACCCGTTCAACGGCGTCATGCCGATCGGTTCGGGGGCGCGGTTGATACAGATAGAAGAAGAGAAAAAGCGCGCCCTGGAGCAAGCGCAACAAA
>JBAVQS010000256.1:0-5867 GCA_049694275.1 Anaerolineae bacterium
TGCATGAAAGGAAATGAGGCATGCCTTATTGGCGCTTGTTTTATCATCTGGTCTGGACGACCAAGAATCGTGAACCGATGTTGACTCCGGATATTGAACTGCGCGTGCATGGATTTCTGCGCCGCGAGGCCGAAAAGCTTGGCGCGCCGTTGTTCTTTATCAGCGGTGTCGCCGATCACGTACATGCGCTAGTCAGTATCCGACCTGCGATTGCGCCGGCCGAGTTGGTGAAACAGCTCAAAGGGAGCAGCTCGCACTTTGCCACAACGGAGCTCCATCGGGATCTATATTGGCAAGAAGGCTATGGCATCTTGTCGATCTCCGAAGCCGACGTACCGCGCGTGCTTGAATACATCAAATGTCAAAAACAGCATCATGCCGACAAACGGCTTCTCGATCAATTTGAGCAGGTATCGGAGGCGGGGGAGTCGAGCGATTGAAATCGCCCGCAAAAAAAGGGCGGGGCTGGCGAAAAAAAGGCGGCTTTTTTTCGATAGCCGCGCTTTGTTCAGCCTGGAATTTCGAATTCCGGGGCCGGCCGAGCGATTGAAATCGCCCGCAAAAAAAGGGCGGGGCTATCGGAAAAAAGGGGGCGGCCCTTTTTTCTGCCGCCGGGGCCTTTTTTGAGCCAGGGGGTTTCCAACCCCTGGGCGAGCTTTTTTTCGATGGCCGCGCTTTGTTCAGCCCGGAATTTCGAATTCCGGGGCCGGTGCGTGCCGCCGCCCTTGCAAATTCCTTATGGCGTCGGCGTTGGTGCTGCGTCCGAGCCGGTGTTTTGCGTCGGCGCGGCCGGGGCGGCGGCTGCCTGCCCATCCTGGCTGCTCGATAGCGCGTTTGCCGGGACGGCTGACATGCCCGCCAGCACACCGTTCGTCATGCCGGCGCCCGCGCCGTTGTTATCCGATTTTGAACCAGGGGCGGTGTCCGCGGTATTCGACCCCGGACCCGCGTCTGACACGATGGCATTCAGTCCCCGGTCGTGCCCGTTGACCGCTTCCAGGTACTGCGGGCCGCGGGTGGCCGAGCCATCATACTCTATCCCGCTCCCCTGAATCTTCCAGCCCGAGAGCGTCATGGGGCGCTGCCCGTCGCCGGCGGCAATCCACTGGCCGTTATACAAGCGCGCAAAGTGCAGGTGGTCAGCGGTCGCGGCTCCCCCTTCGCAGGAGGGATGGCCGATCAGGTCGCCCGTCCGGACGACATCCCCAGGATGCACCCGGCCGGCCGAGCTCATGTGCATATACATCAGCGTCCACCCGTCCCCCTGAAAGGGTCGGCCTTCCAGGTTCTCCATCACGCGCCCGGTCTCCGCCTGGACGATCACGCCCGGCGCCGCCGCTGACGCCCATTCGGTGGACGGCCAGCAAGTGCCGCTCTCCTGGTTCGGCGCAAAGTCAACCGCCGCCCACGCACTCCCCTCCGCCCACCCGCCGTGCGGGCCGCCCGTAAACCACCAGATATGCCCCTCTTCCCAGGGGATGCGCAGCGGCGGCTGGGTCACGTTCGCCGGGACTAGCGGCTCGATCGTGTGCGCAAACGGATCGCCGAACAGCCGGGCATAGGTCGCACGAAACCCATTGGGGCCGATCAGGTTGACCCAGTTGTTATGGCCGCTCACCTGCGCGAAATAATTCTGGAGGGCCGCGGTGCCCGGGTTGACCCGAGGGTCAAGTTCCAGGCGGAGGCCGTCGGCGAGCGTCAGAATCGTCCGGGAGCTGTAAACGCGGCCGTAATACCCTTCGTTGAGCTTGTCCGCCGCGCGCCAGAGCTGGCGATACAATCCACTCCAACCGGCTATCCGCAGTCCCATGGGGTAATACCGCTCCGTCGGCGTCCCCGGATCGCCCGTCACCCAGCCCCCTTGCATTTCGAGGATGGTCAGCAGGACACGGGGCCCGACGCTAAACCGCTCCGACACCAGTTGAACGATCTGGGGGCCCGTGAGCGTGCGGCCCTCGACATCCTCCTGGTAACGGATCAGGTAGCCGCCGAATTGCTGCGCCGTTGCATTCACGTCGAAATTTTCGTACGCGGGGCTGTACACTGCCTCGCTGTCCGGGATGACTGGGTCGCCCGGTGCGCGGCCGATCTGGCCGGGAGTCGTGAGCCGCAGAACCTGGCCGATATAGATGCGGTCCCCGTTGCGGATGCCGTTCACCTGCATGATGGTCGCGACCGGCACCCCGCTGCGTTCGGCAATCGAGCTGAGCGTGTCGCCGGGGAGAACGACATAGTCCTGGTTGGGCAGGATGGGCGCCAGCGCCGGCTCGGGCGTGGGCGGCGCAGGGGTGCTCGCCGGCAAGGATGCGGCCGGCGGCATTTGGGCGCCGCCCATCAGGATTCGGCTCGATTCATCGCTCAACAGGTCCGGCGGCACGGGAGGTTGGGTCGGCTCAGGGGGTAGCGTCGGCTGCTCGATGTCGGCGGGCGCGGTCGCCTCGCTCTCGGCCGTCGGGGGCGCCGTGATCGCGCTCTCGGGTGTGTTCGGGCTGGCGCTGGCACACGCGACCAAAAACGACGATACAAGGACGACGACTACCAGCGGAAGGAGCTTGATGCGGTGGCGCGCAGATACAGATTGGTACCTCACGCGGTCGATTTTAGCATAACCGTTCTTGATTGTCATTTGACGGAATGGCCCATACAAAACTAGACACGCGCATCCATTTGGGCTATACTCGTTTTAGAACATGATTTGCCCATTGTAAGGGCCGCCTTTGTGGTCGCCCGCCGTGTATCAGGCAATCCGTTGGTTCGCCGTAGCATGTAGGGGCGAGCCGTTGGTTTGCCCGCATTAAGGAGTCTCGATGATTAATCCTAAAAATTTCCCTGGCCGGGGCAAGGTCGCGATATTGCGTACACGCCCCGAAACCGTTCTCGACGATTATTCCCGTTTGATGCACCTGGCCAACTACCAGGACAATTTACCCAAAGATCAACTGACCCTGCTCAAGATCAATATCTCCTGGCAGGTGTGGTATCCCGGCTGCTCGACCGCGCCCTGGCAGCTCGACGGTGTAATCCGAACGCTGCTGGGGGATGGATACGACCGCGCCCGGCTCCTGGCGACCCATAACAATACGGTGGTCGTGGATGCCAAAGAGGGCGCCATCAATAACCGACACAAGCTCGTCACCGATGCGCATGGTGTTCGCGAACTTCACAATTACGAGCCGGAGGTCAAATGGGTCACCTACGAGCCCAAGTCGCCCCTGCTCGTCCTTGACAAGGTCTATCCGGACGGTGTGCGCATTCCCAGTGTGTTCTATGACAAGAACGTGCTCCATCTCCCGACGATGAAGACGCACGTCTTTACGACGCTGACTGGCGCCATGAAGAACGCCTTTGGCGGCCTCCTCGACGAAAAACGCCACTGGACGCACGGCGTGATTCACGACACCCTGGTGGACCTCTTGCAGATTCAGCAGGACATTCACACCGGCATCTTTGTCGTCATGGATGGGACTTTTGCGGGCGAAGGCCCCGGCCCCCGCGCGATGCGTCCCTACGTCAAGAATGTCATTATGGCGAGCTCCGACCCGGTCGCCATCGACGCCGCCTCGGCGAAAATCATGGGCATTGACCCGATGAGCGTCCGCTTTATCCGCCACGCGCACGAACGCGGGCTCGGCGTGGGCGATCCGCGCGAAATCCAATTCGTCGGCGATCCGGACGCGGCCGAAGAGAACTGGCATTTCAAATATGACGAGGATACCTTTGCCTCCTGGGGGCAAAAGCAGATCTATCATGGCACACTCAAGCCGTTCGAGCATCTGCTCTTGCGCACGCCGCTCGTCCCGTGGTCCTATGCCGCCTCCAATATTTACCACAACCTCTACTGGTATCCGTTTATCGGGGCCCGGCGCGCCGAAGCGATGCTCAACACGCCGTGGGGGCAGAAGTTTCTCGCCTATAGCGAAGGGCTCCCCTTTAATCCGGGCGCGGCCAGCAAGACACGCTTTACGGCCCTCGCCGGCGGCGCGGCGGCGCTCCTCGCCGCGATTGGCATGGGCGCCTATCTGACGACGAAACGCGTCCGGAGCTAACGAATCGCGTCAATCCGATTTGACCTAAACTTTTGCTTGTGTTAGACTAGGGACGGTTCGCCGCAGGGTGATGATTGCGGCGAGCCGGATTGCCCTCGTAGCTCAGTGGATAGAGCATCGGCCTCCGGAGCCGTGTGCGAGAGTTCGAGTCTCTCCGAGGGCATAGGTTTTACCAGAGCCCGGACGCGCTTGTTGCGCGCCGGGTCTTTTAACGTACCAGCGGCGAAAGGGGAGGAGATGAACTATACCGAGTGGCGACGGCTGTTCGAGCGCGAGGTCCGGCGCCCGCCTTCCGAGATCGATCTCGCTCGCGCCGCGCTCCTCATTGCGACCGATCAATACCCCGATCTGGAGATCGATAAATACCTGGCGCTCCTGGGCCGGATGGCGGACGTCGTCCGAGCCCGGCTGCCTCAAGACCGTATTCCGAATGTATGCGTCGAGACGCTGAATACCTATCTGTTCCGTGAATTGGGATTTGAGGGGAACCGCGACCAGTACTATGACCCGCTGAATAGTTATCTCAACGATGTGCTGGAACGGCGCACGGGATTGCCGATTACCCTCTCCGTCCTGTATATCGCCATCGGTCGCCGCCTCGGCCTGCCACTCCATGGGGTTGGACTGCCCGGGCACTTTATCGTGAAATATGAGGACGACCGTGCGCGCATCCTGATCGATCCCTTTAACCGGGGCATGATTCTCGACGAGAGTGGGGTCGAGGCGCGGGTGCGCGATACGTTTCACTCGCAGGCGCACTTTGATCCCGAGTGGCTCACGACTGTCGATGCCCGCTATATCCTCGCGCGGGTGCTGTATAACCTGAAAGCGCTGTTTGTGCCCAACCGCGATTTCAAGCGCGCGTGGCAGGTGGTGGACAAGCTCTTGCTCCTCGAGCCGCGCTCGTCGGAAAACATCCGCGAGATGGGGCTGCTTTCGATTCAGGTGGGCGCTTATCGCCAGGCCGTGTCGTACCTGGAAGAATATCTCTTGTCGCATCCCGACGCGCCGGATGCCGACCAACTGCGCGGCTATTTGCGCACAGCGCTCACGATTGTGGAAAAGCTGAATTGAATGGGGAATTGGGAATGGCGAATGATGAATGGCAAGGGGGGAAGCGATGGCGGTGAATGAGTTGCAAGTAGGGTATGAGGTTGTTGCTGCCCATGCGGGCAAAGCGCCGGCGCTGGTGAGCGTCCTGCAGGTGACCGGCCGCGACCGCATCCAATGGTTACATAAACTTGTGACGGCGGATGTCGAGCACCTGGCCGCGGGGCAGGGGGCGCGCGGCGCGCTGCTCGAAGCGAAAGGACATTTCGTCGCCGATTTTGTCATCCTGGCGTTTGCCGAATCGATTTTGCTCCTCGTCGAGCCGGGGGCGCGTGAGATCTTGCTGAACGATCTGCGCCGGTATATCATTCGCGAAAAGGTGCAGGTGGCGGACGAAAGCGACCGGTGGCAACTGTGGACGGTGGTCGGTCCGGAATCCGATGTGGCCGTCCTGCGTGCGTTCGGCCAGACCGCGCCGGCCCCGCCTTTCCATTGGACGCGGGCAGAATGGCAGGGCACTGCACTGGATCTGTTTCATCACCCGCGCGCCGTCTTTCCGGCCACCGATATTCTGGCGCCAGTGGAGGTCGGTGATGGGCTGAGCCGCGCGTTGGATGTGCCAGAAATCACCCCGGCGCTTTTGGAGGTGCTGCGCGTCGAGGCCGGGCTGCCCCGCTGGGGCGTCGATTTCGATTCCGGCACGCTGGCCCTCGAGATCCCCGATGTCATGTCGATTCGCGTGGACCAGGGGTGCTATGTCGGCCAGGAGGT
>JBAVQS010000257.1:0-9152 GCA_049694275.1 Anaerolineae bacterium
GCCCATGTAGGACGACATCGCGCGCAATTCCTTGGACGGCTCGACGGGGATGTGCTCGCTCGCCCAGACCTGGCAATGGGGGTGCGGGTTGCTGGCGCCCATCATCGCGCCCTTGTTCTCAAACACCTGCACGTAATTGATAAAATCCTTGTTCCCGAGTTCCCCGGTCTGCTCGGCCCAGACATCCACAACGCGGCGAATATCGGGCAGGCTCATATCGGGAATCGACAGGTCGTGGCGGGGCGAAAAGCAGATGACGCGGCAGATGCCTCGCTCGCTCGTTGCCACGAGCAGGCCCTTGTCGTTTATATCTGCGCCGGGCGTGTCGGGGAGGAGCGCCGCAAAATCATTCTCAAAGACAAACGTGGAGGTGTAGGGCGGGTTGGTACGGCCGCCGGCGCGCCCGTTGCCCGGGCAGAGATAGCAGGTGGGGTCGTAGGAGGGACGCTCTTCCGGCGGACGCTTTTCGACCTGGCCAAGCCAAGGGCGCTCCGTCCGATGAGGCGAGACGAGAATCCACTCGTTCGTCAGTGGGTTGTAGCGACGATGCGGATACGTGAATAAATCCATTTGTAAACCCATTGCTCAATAGTTTGGACAGTTCAACAACGTCATTATAACACAGGCCCCTTCCCAACTATTCAGTGGCTCGGTTTCCGATTGGAAACCGAGCCACTGCTTTTTACTGCCCGATGCTGAAGAGTGCGCCGGCGCTCCGGCCGAACACCTCGGGAAAGTACATCTCGTAGGCGTTGGTCGGGAGGGCGCGGAATTCACCGCCGACGCTCGCCCGCATCATGTAGGTGTACTCGTAGGCGCCACGACCAAGATAGGTAGCGAATACGGCGACGCGGTCGTCATGAACCTCCGAGTGCGCCCAATAGTTCCAGTAGGGCTGGTAGAAGGAATCATAGTTGTTCGCGGCCTGCACCTGGGGGTTTTGTTTTTGGAGCTCGGGCCCCTGCGCGGCCGCCGTAGAGGTCTTGAGCGTCGTATCGACCGCTTCAAACCCCGCAGGCAGCGGGTCTTCCATCACGAGATAGTGCAGGTCAGTGGGCGCAATGAGCGTGAGACGGACCTGCACATAGTCCCCTACCCTGGCCGAGGAAAGCGGCTTGTCGGTTGGCTTGAGCGTCTGCGAGTCAACGGCATAGTACTGCCGCCCGACGATGATGCCCCGGCTCATCGGCTGCATCTTGTCCACAGGCAGATAATAGCGGAGATAGGCGCTGTAATAGAGCTGCCCACTGTTGTTATCCCGCGCGATGGACAAGTCGTTCGCCGAGGTCGTCACCAGATCCTTGATCGCAACAGTGAGCGTTTTGGTCTGGTCGATGTTGCTCTTATCCACCGTGCCGTCGCCCAGCGGCTTGCCGTTGACTGTGACCTGGTACGAATAGGCGCCGTTCAACTCGCCGGTGGAGAGCATGAACTCGGTCAGGCCCAGGACCGACCAGGCAGTCTCTTGCGTTGTCGCCCAGTGCCCCTCCTTGCGCGCCACCATGAGCCAGCGGACGGCGTTGGCGAGAGTGGCGCTCGGCGCGCCGGTCTTGCCGGAGAGGGTCGTGGCGCGAGAGAGCGCCATCACGATGATCGCGGTCGAGCGGGTATTGGTGTTCATCGTCCAGAAATCCACGCGCTGCTCTTCCCAATGCGAGCCGGTGGCGCTCTGGATGGCGGCGCTCGCCAGCTCGGCGGAGAGGGCATCGACCTGACTCTGATTGGCGCGCTGCATCGCCATCAGCAGATACGCCTTGCCGTAATTATCGAGATAGGTGCGTTTGTCATAGAGCGAGACCAGGCTGCCGGACTGTACGCTGCCGGTTTCGCCCAGAACAAAGAGAACAAAGGCGCGCTCGTTATAACCGTAAGGGGCAACCTTGACGTCGACCGGACCGTTTAGATATTGTGTCAGGAAATCCCGGGCGCGGCCGAGCACCTGGCTATCGACCGGCAAATCCGCCAGGCGCGCCGTATAGAGCGCATAGAGCGCATAGGCAGTCAGGTTGGGATTGCTCGCGTCATCGGCCCACCACCCCCAGCCGCCATCCTTGTTCTGGAGCGAATAGAGGCGCTGAACCTGCGCGCTCACGTTGTTTTCAAGGTTCTTTTTCAGGTCGGGCCGGTCGATGCCGAGCTTTTTGAGCGCCAGGTAAGTGACAATGTTCGGAAAGAACCGGCTCACCGTCTGCTCGCTGCATTCATAGCCATAGGCGCGGAGGTAATCCAGCGCAGCGTTGCTCGCCGCCGCCAGGGAGGGCGCGAGGTCCACGCGCAGTTCACCCGCCGTGGGATCAACTTGCGCCGGAAGTTGAATCTGCTCTGCGGTCTTGCCTTCCACCTGGCCGGCCGTGGCGACCGTCTCGGGCGAAATGGGCCGCAGGACCGGCAGAGTCTGTTCCAGCGCGTCCTGGAACTGGCCACCGGTCGCGCTGAACTTGACGACCGCCTGCTCAACCGGATTGACGGTCGTATCCCAACCCACCTTGGCCTTGTCGTGGGCCTTGATCGTGAGAGACTGTTGCGAGCTGCCGCTCAGGGTCAATCCCTGCGCGTCGAGCCGCACGTCAGCTGTAATGTCCTGGTCGGTGTTGTTGTTCACGACCGCTTCGAGGTGGGCCTTGTCGCCGACGACGAAAAAGCGCGGGGCAACGGGACGAATCAAAAGCGGCTTGGTGCTCATGATGTCTGTTGTCGCGAGGCCAACCAGCGTATCAGCGCCAGTGACCCCCTTTGCCGTCAGGTTCCAGGTCGTGAGGTTATCC
Source organism: Anaerolineae bacterium (assembly GCA_049694275.1). Classification (GTDB taxonomy): domain Bacteria; phylum Chloroflexota; class Anaerolineae; order UBA4142; family SHND01; genus JBAVQS01. The sequence continues at coordinate 2,766 of JBAVQS010000257.1, forward strand.
GGCAGCGGGATGCTGATGCTGACCCGGCCCTGCGCATCGGTCAACACATCCGCTTTCCAGAACGCCGTATCCTGGAAATTGCGGCGAACCGGCTCTTGCTGGAATGCGCCGCCGCCGCCGCCCTTGTGCGCGGCTTCGAGCTGCTGATTGAGACGCTCGACCGATTTCGCGAGGCTGGCCGAAGTCATGACCCCCAGCCCACGCTGTCCATAAAAGGCATCGAGCGGCGATTGGGATGTATCGGAGGCCAGGGATTGGACCGCCTTGTCAACCAGGGCGAGCGAGAACTCGGCCTGCACCGGCTTGCCGGTGTAATCGGTCGCCTGGATGGTAAAGCCAGCCTTATCACCCGGGCCGTACTGGGGCAGCGTCGAGGCGCTCGGCGCGGCGCGGTCGGGCGTAATCTTGATGCCAATCTCTTTTTCGGCAGTCGAGACGGCAAGATTGGTATAGCCCAGTTTGAACTGGGGCGATGGGCTGTCCGAACTACGCCCCTTGACGAGCATGATGGAGACAAAGACATTCGGCGTGTAATCAGACTGGATCGGAATCTTGACCGTTTCGCTATTCCCGGGCAGGGTCAGGCGCTTGACCTCGCGGATCGTGCCGCGCTCGATGGTGAGCAGCGCTTCACTCGCCTTGAACGGCGCGGGAATCAAGATTTCGGCCGTATCGCCGACGTTGTAGGATTTCTTGTCGGCGACCAGGTCGATGCGGTCGTTGTTCTCGACTCGCCAGTTTATGTAACCCGAGCCAGTCACCCACTGGTAGGTTGCGCTGCGAATCTTGTTTCCGGCTGCATCGACGCCTTCGCCTACAATCTTGTAGACGCCGCCGGACGGTGGGGTGTATTTTGCCGTCGCCGCGCCAGTGCTATCGGTCTTGACGTCCATCTTGGAAACGAGCGTATCTGTATACGCGCTCGTCCAGTAGAAATTCCCATCCTCGCGCTTTTGCTGCACGCTGTACCACTCGTGCTGGAAAAACGAAAGGGTCAGCGATTGATTGGGCGACGGGTCGCCGTGGGTATCGACGGTGACGATGTCAGCCGACTGCTCCTCGCCTGCGGCGCCGACATACCGCTGCGGACGGAGACCGATGTAATAATTTCCCTTGTGCACGGGCGCGGTCGCGCGGTTCGAAACGGACTGGTTGTTAATATCCACAATCTCGACATCGAGCGTGAAATTCTGGCTCAGCGGGAAATCCTTCAGGTCGGCGGGCGCTTCAAAATGGAACTTGCCCTGCGCGTCGGTTATCCCTTTGCCATCGCGAATGACACCCCCTGCGCGGCGCACGCCGTTCGTCAGGTCATAATCGGCGAAATCCCACCAGCCCTTGACCTTGTCCGTACTAAAAACCAGGTCATCGCTTAGCAAACGCCAAGTCACTTGAGCATTGGCGACCGGGCCACCGAAAAAGTAGGCGCTGGTAACATCCACCTTGATCGTGTCACCGTTGACGTATTCCGGCTTGTCAGTCTTGACATCGACCTGAAATTCCGGCGCCTTGTATTCGGCAACCTGAAAACCGACGCTGCTAACAAAGCGATTCGGGTCCGTGCCCAACTCAAAGCTGAGATTGTAATAACCGATGGATGCGGACGGACTCAGGTCAAACTGGCCGTTAAAGGTACCCAACTGCGAAAGTGGAATATCCTGCCGGAACACCTCTTTGCCCTGGTCATCCCGGACTAGCATCGGAACCGTCTGGACCCCAGTGGGCAGACTGTAGGCTGCATCATTGTCACGGCGGAGGATGCCCTTGAAGAATACCGTTTGGCCGGGGCGATAGATGGCGCGGTCGGTATAGAGATTGGCATAAAAGTCTTGCGCCTGGGCATTGACCGGCATATTGAAATCATAAACGTTGATCCCATCACTCCAGTCGCTTCCTGCGGCGGCGACAATCTTGCCATCGGCTTCGCTCAGCACATAGAGCGGGTCCCAGGGCGACTGCCGGTCAAACTTGACCCGCAAAACGCCATCGGCGTCGGTTGTGCCCGAAGCGATCTTGATGCCGGTCGCGCCATAGAGGTCGAGCGGCTGGTTGGCAACCGGCTTGCCCGTCGCGAGGCCGGTGGCCCAAACTAGCGCCTCGGTCTCGGTGCGCTTGAGCGCGAGGTTACTCCCGGTGACGGTCAACAGGTACCGCGCCGGTTTGTCATTCGTAATCTCGGGCGAAGAGACCAAGAGGTAATAAGCGCCCGGCGGCAAGGGCGGCGCGCCCGTCGCCCCGACACTGAGGGTCGTCGAGACAACGCCAGAGGCGTTGAGCGGCGCCTTGACATTTAAAGACCACGTGCGCAACTGGCTGGCCTTGTCCGGCGTGAATGAGTCGAGGTAGCGATAACGGTCACTCCCGGTCAGCTTGAGGAAATCCTGGCGACCCAGAGCATAGAGCGCATAGTCCATGCGATTGAGATTGGTATAGGCCGCATAAATGACCTGGGGCACGTTCGTATCATACATGCCCATGGACCCATTCACATTGAGGGAGAGGGCGGGATCGAGCGGCGCGGCGGTAAAGTGTACGACGACATCCGAGCCGAGCTTTTCGCCATACCGGGTCTGCGATTCGGCGCTGATGGTCACCGTATAACTACGCGAGGCGAGCCAACCGCCGTTAACAGTCAGGCGGGTGTTGCTCATCCCGTACTCCCAATATTGGGACTGATTGGTGATAGTCGGATTGACGGTGACGGTAACAGCATTGCTCGCCATAGGCGAGTTGAAATTGATCTGAAAGCCGCTGCGGATGGACTTGGCCGACTGATCGCCATCCACGGGAAGCGTTTTGCTCACGCCCGGCTTGTTCACCGTGCGGAAGGTCCAGGTCCGATCGCTAGAGGTGCTCGCCACCCTGTTCGTATCCTGAGCGCCGGCTTTGAGATTGGCCTGGTACTGCGTGTTATTATCGAGTGAATTCGCCGGAATAAATTTCAAGAGAGGCCCCTGCCACTCGAACTTGCCGGGGACCGGCGTCCCGGCAACACCCGGCCGGCCAACCGGGATGAGCGTAAAGTTGGCTTCAGTTGAAGCGCGGTCCATCTCGGCGTTAAAGGTCATCGAGATGGGTTCGCTCACGCTCGCGTACTGGGTATTGTCCTCAGGAAAAGTCTTGAGGATAACCGGCGCGGTGGTCTTGAAGGACCAGGAATAACCGCTGAGGGACTGGCCGAGCATGTCTTTGAGAGAAGCAACGCTGACCGTATAACCGGTCGCGACCGCGAGATTCTGCGCGAGCGTAAACGCATAGGTCGAAGTATTGAGCCATTCGCCCGCGCCGCTTACATTCGGCGAGATGGTCAGCGGCTGCGGCAGGTCCTTTTGCGCATCGACCGAGACGAGCGGAACGACCGGGTGGTTGAACTGGACGATGATTTTTGTCTGGTCCTTGCTCACCACGATCCCTTCGCCCTTGTCCTTGGGCGCGGTATTGACGACGGCGAGCGGGTCCGTGGTGATGCCCTGCGCAAAAGCCGGTTGCGGCGTAGCCGTTGCGGGCAGAGTAGCCGCGGCGGGCGCGGTAGCGGTCGGGACAGCGGCAACGGGCGTGCCCGCCGCCGTCGGAACGGACGTTGCCGCCTGCGCGGGCGGCGTTGCGGTGGGCAATGTGGTCGTCGGCGTCGGATTGGAGCACGCGACCAGAAGAATAAAAGCGATACTAACGATTAAAGAAAAACGAGAGGTAGTCATCATTAGGTCCTTGTGTGATGGTGAGTAAGAGAAACGCGTCACTTGACATCTTACCTACACCGTGCTATTCTACTAACGGTAGAATAGATAGTCGCATCTATGCCATACAAGAATAATCATGCTGTCGACGAGCTGTTAGAAAACTGGGAGGAGGTCTACAAAAAAGGCCTGCTCTCGTTCTGGATTTTGCTCCTGCTCTCTGACCGGCGGGCGTATGCTTACGAAATGACGCTTGCCATTACGGATATCTCGCACGGAACAATGACAGTGGACGAGAACAGCGTGTACCGTGCGCTAAACCGGTTCGAGTCGCTCGGGATCGTGGAAAGCGAACACGAACGTTCCCAGGTCGGGCCGGCGCGACGCTATTATCGTCTGAGCGAGACGGGTGCTGCTCTATTAGAAAAGTTCATCGAGCGCAATATCATGGTCCTGCAATCACCACCGGTACTGGAGCGAATCCAGGCGGCGCTGAATCGCAAGGACCGGTAGAGAGGTCAACATGAACATTGAACAGTTGGAACGCCGCCTCGAATGGTGGAAACGAGTACTCTTTCTCACCATCGGCGTCTGCTTGACCCTGTTGATCTGGGCGCTAACCGAGATACCCGATGGACACATGTCCACACATCTGGGCTGGTATCTGATCTGGTTGATCGCGCAGGTCCTAGTAACCCCTGCGGGGTTCGTGATGCTCGGAACCAAGGACTGGCAGAGACTCGCCTTACCTGAGCGTCTCAATACGGCCTTCGGCTATCTGGCTATTGCCTGGTTTCTCTTTTGCTCCTTCATCGTCAAGACGAACCAGGATAATGGCAACCCCGGCGGACTTGCAATACTGCTGCTCTATGGGCTCGTGCTCTCGGTCGGGCTAACCCTGGTTCTCACCTATCGCGCGCTGAGCCATTCCCGCCGCGAATCGCCCGAAGAGATGTTCCCGTGAACCTTTTGTAGAGACGCGCCGACGGCGCGCTGCTACTGGCACGTTTCTACGCCGCCTTGACGCGGAGGGCGGCCCAATCGTCGTCGATGGCGATCATGGCAACCGGCGACATGCCAATCGTTTGCGGTTTTATATCCCCGGGGCGCATTGACCACAAGCACCTTGCGCCCCTCTTTAATGGCAAGCTTTTGCGCGATCGTTTTGTCTGACACGAGCTAACGCAACCCCTTTTGCCAGTTATCCCAGACCTGCCAGTCCTGCGTTTCCGCTTCCCAGGAGGCGTAAATGGCGACGCCATTCGCGTGAGAGGGAACATTGGCAGGGCTGAGCCCTGCGCAGATACCTGCGAGGCCGGATTGCAAGTTTTCGGCCGATGGATGATGGGAGGCCGTATCCTCGCGCGAGACAGAGACGCCGAAAAGCAATTCAACATTCGATCCGGATACGCTCGTGCGAATTCCCCGCACCTCTTCACGCAGCCAAAAGCGATAGAGCTCGGGCAGAGTCATATAGCTGTCATAGGTCATACTGACGATCTGATCCACGTTCTGCGCCACCGCACGATAATAAGCGCTGCTCCAGCGCAGCTGGCCAAGAGTAGGTACCCAGACGAGCCAATCCGGAATCCATTGGCCCCCAGCCACGCTGACGATATGACCGGGCCCCAGGGCGATTCGGACCTCCTGAATAAGACGTAAATACCCGGCATCATTGTTCCATATCGGCTCGACGTCGAGGTGCACGCCGTCAAACTGTCCCTGCCGAACCAGGTCGGCGATAAAGGCGACGATCCGCTGGCGAGTCTCCTCATCCTGCAAATCGACCGGACCGTTCACCCCCAGCCCCGACTCGTTCTTGACCGCAATGCCGACCCAGGCCAACAGGCGAGTATCGCGATTGAAACGGCGAAAGATCGAGACAAAGCGCGGCGCGTAAGTATACGAGTTGGAAAAGGTCCCGCCGGGCTTGACATAGGAAGCATACGGAAAGAGATACTCGAGCTTGCGCCGGGAGGCATCCTCGGCCAGGCGGGCGATTGCCGCCTCGTCGGCCGGGGTGGAGGTCCAATCGACGCTGAGCCAAGCTGCGTTCCGGTCCAGAACGCAGTTCGCACTCGCCGCCTCGGGCGGCACCCATCCCCATATCACAACAACAGCAATTGCAGCAACCAAAACCAGGGCAAAGACAGAGCTGATCTTGTGCTTCAATTCAATTTCCTATTCGAAAAGCCGCCCTCGACCACGCGAGCAGATAGCATCCCGACGTACAGCATTGACAAGAGATAGAACGGGGACGGTTCCACTTGGGACTTCAATGAGAGCTAGAGTGGGCGGCGGCGAAATAGCCAGGGACGCGGTAAGCGAGCCGCATGCATGTCACTCAACCGCCAGCCGGCTGGATTTGGCCTGGACCGGGCAGATTGTATCTCAACATGCAACGCCGTATCTCTGTAAATTCACGATACTCGATCTCAACGCAATTAAGCGGCGCAAGCATGGACTTGTAATCTTGTTCGTCGGTAAAGTTCTTGATGACTTGGAAGGACTCGCCATCTGGAAGCTTCCGTATCTGATAATGGTTGCCCTCCTGATCATAGTTGCCCGTTATAGAGTCAGGACGAGGCAACTGATCGACCAGGATCACACACGCGCCGGGTTCTAACCTGGAATGCAGTGCGCGCAGAAAATCAACTCTTTTTGACTTGGGGATATGCGCCCACCAATCGACGGCAAACGCGCCGCTAAA
>JBAVQS010000258.1:0-40060 GCA_049694275.1 Anaerolineae bacterium
GGTCTGTTCGACGAGCGCATTTTTGGCCCCACGCGCGATTGGGAATGCTACTGCGGCAAGTATAAAAAGGTTCGCTACAAGGGCATGGTCTGCGAAAAGTGCGGGGTGCAGGTCGCGCCTTCGCGCGTTCGTCGCGAGCGCATGGGGCACATCGAACTCGCCGCGCCGGTTGCCCATATTTGGTACACCCGCCGGGTGCCCTCCTATCTGGGGTTACTGCTCGACGTCTCCCGCCGGAATCTCGATCGCGTACTCTATTTCGCACAATATATCGTGACGCACGTGGACGAAGGCGCGCGGCAAAAGGCAGTCAAGCGCCTGGAAGAAGATCTCGATCACAAAATTGGCAAAGAGACCAAGAGTCTCCTCGACAAACTGGAACGGCGCCGGGTGGAACACGAGGACGAGACCAGCAAGCTGGAAAAAAAGACAGAAGCCGCCATCCAGAAACTCGAAGAGCAATTCGCCGAACGCACCGACGAGGTGATGAGCATTGGCAAGGGGCTCGAGAAAAAGCTCGAGGATCGTGGCAAAGAGGTCCGCAAGGCCATCATTTTCGAACCCACCGGCGAAACCATCGTACAAGAGGGTGAAGAAATCGCGCCCAAGCATCGCAAAATGCTGAGCGAAATGATGCAGGGGCGCATCGCCGAGCTCGAGCGTGACATTCGCGCCCGCCAAAAGGAAAAACATTCGGACCTGGCCGGCAAGCGCGAAACCCTGCGCGCCGAAATGGAAAAGGAGCTACGCGGGCTTGAATCGCAGATCGCCGATAAGACCTCTACCCTGCGATCCGAGTACGAGCCGCGCTTTGACGAGCTCAAATCCATCCAGGTCAAAGAATTCCTCTCCGAAGCCCGCTATCGTGAGCTCGAAGAGCACTGGGGTCATGTATTCAAAGCCGGGATGGGCGCGGAGGCGGTGCTCGAAATCGTCCGGCGAATGCAGATGGATGATATGGCGCGCAATCTCCGCCGCGAGATTCGCTCAACGCGCAGTAAGCAGCAGCGCAAAAAGGCGATCAAGCAGCTTCGCGTCGTCGAGGCCCTTCGCCGTTCGCAGAATCGCCCCGAGTGGATGGTCCTCACCGTCCTCCCAGTCATCCCACCCGACCTGCGCCCGATGGTCCAGTTGGACGGCGGCCGCTTTGCAACCAGCGATCTGAACGACCTCTATCGCCGCGTCATTAACCGCAACAACCGCCTCAAGCGTTTGTTGGAGCTCGGCGCGCCCGAGGTCATTGTCAACAATGAAAAGCGCATGCTGCAGGAAGCAGTCGACTCGCTCATTGACAATTCCCAGCGCGGCAAGGCGGTCAGCGCCCGCGGCCAGCGCAAGCTCAAATCCCTCTCCGATCTCTTGAAAGGCAAGCAGGGCCGCTTCCGCCGCAACCTGCTGGGCAAGCGCGTCGACTATTCCGGCCGCTCCGTCATCGTCGTCGGCCCACATCTGAAATTGCACCAGTGCGGCCTGCCCAAGCAGATGGCGCTCGAGCTCTTCAAGCCGTTCGTTATGCGCAAGCTCGTCGAGAACAATTTCGCGCACAACATCAAGAGCGCGAAACGCCTGGTCGACCGCATGTCGCCCGAGGTCTGGGATGTGCTCGAAACGATCATCAAGGATCACCCGGTGCTCTTGAACCGTGCACCCACGCTACACCGCCTGGGCATCCAGGCGTTCGAAGTGGTGCTGGTCGAAGGGAGCGCCATCCATATTCATCCGCTGGTCTGCGCCGCTTTTAACGCCGACTTTGACGGCGACCAGATGGCCGTTCACGTGCCGCTCTCTGAGAGCGCCAAGCAGGAGGCGCGTAGCCTGATGCTGAGCGCCCACAACCTGCTCAAGCCTTCCTCCGGCGAACCAATCGTCGAGCCCACCAAGGATATGGTGCTCGGCTGCTACTATTTGACCATGGAGCGCACCGGCCAAAAGGGCGAAGGCAAAGTCTTTGGCTCATTCGACGAGGTGGCTCTTGCCTATGACCTGGGCGCCGTCGATATTCACGCCAAGATCAAGGTCCTGACCGAAGACAATGTCACCAAGAGTAAAAAGAAAAAGCTGATCGACACCACCGTCGGGCGCGTGTTGTTCAACGACGCGCTTCCCGAAGAGATCCGCTTTGTCAACGAGGTGCAGGACAAGAAAAAGCTCAAGGAACTGGTGGCGCGTTCGTACCAGACGCTGGGTCCCGAGGGAACGGCCGAAGTGGTGGACAAGATCAAGGAGGTCGGGTTCAAGTATGCGACCCGTTCTGGCCTGACGATCGCCATCGACGACATTACCGTTCCAGAGGACAAAGAGGCGATTCTCAAGCGCGTCCAGGAAAAAGTCGGCGAGGTCGAGCAGCAGTTCCGCCGCGGTCTCATCACCGAAGACGAGCAATACGTCAAAACCGTCGAGCTTTGGACAGAAGCCACCGAAGAGGTAACGGCAGCCGTGGCGCGGGCCTTTCCGGCCAACTCGCCCATTCTGGTTTACGCCAACTCGGGCGCGGTCAAAGGCGGTTTTACACCGCTGCGCCAGTTGGCCGGCATGCGCGGCCTGATGGCGGACCCTGCCGGTCGCATCATTCCGCTGCCCATTACATCCAATTTCCGCGAGGGCTTGACTGCGCTGGAATACTTTATCTCAACTCACGGCGCCCGAAAGGGTTTGGCCGACACTGCCCTGCGCACAGCCGACGCCGGTTACCTGACGCGGCGTCTGGTCGACGTGGCACAGGACGTTATAGTCAACGACGAGGATTGCGGCACACACGCCGGAATCTGGCTGACCACCGAGTCCAAAGGGCGCACAGGTGAACCATTCGAAGAACGCGTCGTCGGACGCGTCGCGGCAAGCGCCATCATCAATAGCAAAACTGGCGAGGTCATTGTCCCTGCCGGCGAGATGGTTACCGAAGCAGCAGCAGCACAGATCAAAGAAGCCAAGGTGGACCGCGCGTTCGTGCGGAGTCCGCTGACCTGCGCCGAGCGGCACGGCCTCTGCGCCAAGTGCTATGGACGTGACCTGGCGCGCGGCGGCCAGATTCGCGTCGGCGAGGCGGTCGGCGTCATCGCTGCCCAATCCATTGGCGAGCCGGGCACACAGCTCACGCTGCGCACGTTCCACACCGGCGGTGTGGCGGGCGGCGAAGACATTACGCATGGCCTCCCCCGCGTCGAAGAGTTGTTCGAAGCGCGCGACCCCAAGGGCGAAGCGATCATGGCCGACATTGACGGCGTGCTTCACGTGGACAACGAGGATGGACAGCGCAAGCTGACGATCACCGCAGCCCGCGTCGAAACCGAAGAGTACGAGCTGCCCAAGGGCGTTAAGGCGCAGGTTCGCGATGGCGAATATGCTCCACCAGGCACATTGCTCTTTGAACAGGATGGCGAGGAAACAACGACCACATACGGCGGCGATGTGATTCGCGAGGATCGGACGCTCCGCATCCGCCGCGAGATCAAGGACAAGAAAGAATACGACGTTCCCGCGGCATCACGCCTGCGCGTCGAGAACGGGCAGCAGGTTCAAGCCGGCGACCAACTGAGTGAAGGCGCCAAGAACCCGCACCGTATCCTGCAAATCCTGGGTCGCGATGCCGCGCAGGTCTACCTGCTTGAGGAAATCCAACGAGTATACCGGTCGCAGGGCGTCAATATCAACGACAAGCACATCGAGATGATCCTGCGGCAAATGTTCCGCCGGGTCCGGGTCAAATCAACCGGCGACACCGATTTTCTGCCCGGTCAGTTGGTAGACCGCCTGGCGTTCGAGGATGTCAACGAAAAGATCGTGACCGCGAACGGCATTCCCGCGACCGCACAGCCGATGCTGTTGGGTGTGACGAAAGCATCGCTCAGCACCGACTCGTTCCTGAGCGCGTCCTCCTTCCAACACACCATCAGCGTCCTCTCGCAGGCCGCAATCGAAGGCAAGCGCGACGACCTGTATGGGCTGAAAGAGAACGTCATTATCGGCAAGCTGATCCCGGCCGGCACCGGCTTTCGTCAGCGCAGAGTCTCGGATATCCCCGAAATGAAGATCGGCCAGATGGGTCGACTTGGGCACAAGCTGGACGAGGATATTCGCCTCGAAGACGAAGAGCTTGCCGAGGTCGAGGCAATCGAAGAAGAGTTGATCGACTCGAGTGAGGCTGAAGAGCTCGGCATCAGCGACCTGGAAGCCGAACCGACCGCGGTCGGAGAAGCCGAGGAGCACGAAGCCACGGAAGAAGAAGAGGAACTTCCTGAAGAAGAGACCGAAGTCGAAGAGGAAGCGGAAGAAGACCTCGAAATCGACATGGAAGAAGGCTCGCTTGAACTGGACGACGATGAACTCGAAGACGAAGAGGAAGAGGAAGAAGAGACCGAGCGAGAGTAGAAAGATAACCATGGGGCGGCCGTTCGACGGCCGCCCCATTCTTTTTAGGTTGAGCACCGACTGCCCAGGCCGAATGAATGGCATCGCGCCCTGATCAAGCGGTCGTCGTGCGCGACGGCAACCGGCGAATGAGCGCCATGATCTCGTCGGCGACACGCCGCAAGCGTGCCGAGCCGGTGACAAGGGTGATAGTCTCTAGCTGGGTATCAAACGGCTCGCCGCCATAGAGAATAAAAACGTGGGGAAAAGCGCTGGACGGGTTGGGAATGACCTGGCGAGCGATGCGAATCAGGTGAGGAGGCGAATCGTCCAGCGCGAGGATGACGATTGCCCGGTCGGCGTGGCGGGCCAGATCAATTAGCTCTTCAATCGAATGCGCGGTCTCAAAACGGCAGTGCAGGTTCGAGAAATAACTAGAGAGAACTTGCGCTTGCAATCCGGCCGCGCCATAATAGATAATAGTTGGAGTTTGCATTATCCAGTCCAAGAGCTACCGTTTGGGATATTATACCATAGGAGAGCATCCTTATTCTCGCAATAAAAAGGGGGCGGGCCGCAACCCACGGCCCGCTCCTTTTATTCTCTCATTGTGGCAAGGGAGGAAGTTTCTTCCCGCTAATTATTCCCGTACCTGCTCTCAGTGAGCCGGCACAGCCTGCGCCTCGACGGGGTTCGCCTCGGACGCAGTCAGGTCCAGTTCTGCCTTGACCAACTGCTCCTTTTCGTCATAGTGCATCTTGAACCCGAGCTTTTCGCTCACGCGGCGCATGCCGACATTTTCGGTGAGCATATAGGCGACGACGCGGCCGACCTTTTCTTCGCGTGCAACCTGGATGAGGCGGCTCAAGAGCTCGGTCCCAAGTCCGCTCCCCTGGAACTCGTCGCTCACGAGAATGGCGTACTCGGCCTCGTTCTGCCCGTGTACCTTGCTCAGGCGGCCTACGCCAACTACCTCTTGCTCTTTGCTCTCCGGGTTGATCCGTTCGGCGACCAGCGCCATCTCGCGGTCATAGTCGATAAAGCAGATGCGGGCGAGGCGCTCGTGCTCGATGCGGCGGCTCAGCTCTAGCGTCTGGAAGTAGCGCAGGTAAACGGTATGCGCCGAGAGCTTTTCGTGGAACTTGACCAGCATCGGCTCGTCTTCAGGACGAATCGGGCGAATCGTCGCCGTCTCCCCACTGCGCATCGTCCACGGCTGGACATAGCGGCGCGGGTAGGGCCGAATCGCCAGGCGCGGGAGTTGCTCTTCAGTCACTTCAGAATCGTGGATCACCACGCGCGCGTCCAGCGCCAGCAATCGCTCAGGCGAGGCCAAAAGCGGGTTGATGTCGATCTCTTTGATCCAGCGCTGCTCGGCCACGAGCTGACTGAACCGCACCAGCAACTGTTCAAGCGCGGCCAGGTCCACCGGCTTGCGGCCGCGGACGCCCTTGAGCGCTGCATAAATCTTGGTCCGCTCCATCATACGGCGCGCTAGTGTCGTATTGAGTGGCGGTAGCCCCAGCGAGCGGTCTTTGAACACCTCGACCAGTTGGCCGCCCATACCAAAGAGCAGGACCGGGCCAAACTGCAGATCGATGCTGCTGCCAAGGATGAGCTCGTACCCTTCCAGCTTAATCATCGGCTGGACGGTCACGCCCTGGAAATGCTCCGCGCCCTTCTTCTCCGTCACGGAAGCCTTGATCGACTCATAGGCGCGACGGACATCGTCTGCATCGGTCAGGTTCAACTGGACCCCGCCGACATCAGTCTTGTGTGTGATCGTTTCCGAATAGAGCTTGAGCACGACTGGATAACCGATCTGTTCGGCAAACTTGCACGCGTCCTCGGGGCTCGTCGCAATAATAGTCTGGACAATCGGAATGCCGTACGCCGCCAGGAGTTGCTTGCTTTCAAACTCGGTTAGAATCGTGCGGCCACCTTTGCGGACCTCGGCAATAATCTTGTCTGCCGCGGTGCGGTCCGTGCCATTCTCACCCGCTTCGGCCAGGCTCGGCGTCTCGTAGAGGCCACGCTGGTTTTGCGTATAGCGCCACATGTAATTATACATTTGCGCCGCCGTGTCGGGATAGGGAAAGGTGGGAATGTTGGCTTCGTTCAGGACCTGCTCACCACGCGCTACATCATCGCCGCCCATCCAACTGGCGATTACCGGCTTGTGAAAGCCCTCCTTGGTCGCATCGCGTAACAGTTCCGCGGTGCGGGTCGGTTCGGTCATCGCCTGAGGCGTCAAAATCACCAGCAAGCCATCCGAGTTGGGGTCTTTGACGCACACTTCGAGAGTCTTGGCATAGCGCTCGGGACTGGCATCGCCGATCACATCGATCGGATTGTTGTGGCTCCAGACGGCCGGAAGAAACTGGTTGAGATGGTTCATCGTCTCTTCGGTAATGTCCGAGAGCTCCCCCCCACCGGTAATGAGCGCGTCGGTCGCCAGCACGCCGGGGCCACCTGCGTTCGTCACAATCGTCAGGCGTGGCCCACGCGGGCGCGGCTGCTTGGCAAGCACTTCGGCCATGTGGAACAGATCGGAAATGTCGTTGACGCGAAGCACGCCGCTGCGACGAAAGGCTGCATCCAGCACGTCGTCGCTGCCGGTCAGCGAGCCCGTGTGCGAAGCCGCGGCCTTAGCCGCCGCCGCCGTACGTCCTGGCTTGATCACGATGATTGGCTTTGTGCGCGAGACTTCGCGCGCCGCCGACATGAACGAGCGGGCGTCACCGATGGTCTCCATGTAAATGACAATGCTCTTGGTCTTGGGATCGTCGCCCAGGTAATAGATCAGGTCGCCCCAGCCAATGTCAAGCATCGAGCCCATCGAGACAAACGCGCTAAACCCGACGTGTTCTTTGAGACTCCAGTCGAGAACCGCGGTGCAGAGTGCGCCACTCTGGCTGATAAAACCGACGCTCCCCTGCTCGGCCATCGCGGACGCAAAGGTCGCGTTCAACCCGCTGATGGGAGACATGACGCCAAGGCAGTTCGGACCGACGACGCGCATCTTGCCCCGGCGCGCGTGCTCCAGAATCTGCCGTTCCAGTTCGACGCCTGCCGGGCCGACTTCCTTGAAACCGGCCGAGATGATGACCGCGCCTTTGATCTCGCGATCAACGCACTCGGCGATAATGGCGGGAATAGTGGTCGCGGGCGTGCAGATAACCGCCAGGTCTACTGGCTCAGGTACCGCACTGACACTCGAATAGGCCTTGATGCCCAGGACGCTCGGCCGGTTGGGGTTGATCGGATACACCGTCCCGCCAAACGGACTGCTCATGAGATTCCAGAGGATCGTGCGTCCGACGGTGCCCGTCTTTTCGGTCGCGCCGACGAGCGCTACGCTTTTGGGCTTGAAAATAACGTCGAGCGGCTTACGCTCGTATCGCAATACATCATGCGCGACATCGTGTGTGATCTTGTCCATATCCATAATGCTTTATCCTTGTGAGAACAGGACGCTATCCAATACAATTCGGATTTGACGCCCCTGGTTGTTTCATCCGTGATACGCTTTATTATACCCTTACGAGTCTTTTTGCGAAATATTCGAGTCGGCGCACCAAACCTCGATGCGCTCCAAGGTCTGCGGCACGAGCGCCGCGACCGCCGGCGAAAGGGTCTCCCCATAACCGAACGAAACCCCGTTGACAATCAAGGCATCGGCCTGCGGCGCCCTGCCGTACAGCGCCTGCGCCAGCGTCAGCAGCGCCGCCGGATTCACATGATGGGTAAACCCGCCGGGCGCGATCCCGGTCGGTACAACCGGCTCGACAGCATAACCCACTTGGCTTCCTTGCTCGGCAGCATCGATAAAGAGGACGCGGTCAGCGCGACTGATCGGCTCGGCCAGATCGGGGGTCAACTGATGGCATACAAGTACTTCGAGCTCTCTAGCGTCATTCGAAACCCTGAGAGTTTCCTGGAAGCGTTCGGCAATCTGCCATCCCGCCCCATCATCGCCGCGCAGCGGGTTGCCGTAACCGATAATCAAGATCCGAGCCATGGTAATCGTAGGGCGACCGTCCGGTCGCCCCATCTACAATTTATCCTCTCTGTTTCTGGTCGAGGACCTCACCATCGGGTGCAAGCACCTGGACCTGGAGTGGCATGCTCCCAAAGGCGTGGGTAGAACAGCTCAGACAAGGATCAAAGGCGCGAATGACCGCCTCGACCCGGTTGAGCGCGCCTTCGGTCAATTGCCCGCCCTTGACATAGTGCTTGGCGACCTGCAGAACCCCCTTGTTCATCGCCAGGTTGTTGTGACCGGTGGCGATGATGAGATTCGCATGCGTGATGAGACCGTTCTCGTCCACTTTATAGTGATGAATCAGTGTACCGCGCGGCGCTTCCGAGACGCCGATGCCTTCGAGGTTGTTGACGCTGGCGTATGCCCGGACGTGCTTGTCCAGAATGTACGGGTGGTTCATCAACTGCTCGATCCGCTCGATGGCGAACAGAATCTCGATCAGCCGCGCATAGTGATAGTGGAACGAGCTCAGGATCGCACCCCGTTCCAAGTTGCGGAACTCGGCCCATTCTTCATCCGCGCGCAACGTGCCGCAGCTTTCGGCACAATTGAGACGCGCCAGCGGCCCCACCCGGTAGAGCCCCGCGGGATAACCCATCGGTTTGTAATATGGAAATTTCAGGTAGGACCAGGGTTCCACCGCCTCGCCGATATAGTCCTGATATTTGGCTGGGTCCAACCGATCCGCGACAATCTTGCCGGTCGCATCCACAATGCGCAGGCTACCATGATAAAAACCTAGGTGGCCGCTATCATGAATCAACGCCATGAACAGGCTCGGAAAGTTGGCAAAGGTCCGAATTTCGTCGCGGTACTGGTCGATATCGCGCTTGAACCAATCGAGCGTGCGGGTAATTGCCGCCAGCGCGTCCGGGATCATGCGCAGGATCTCGTCGCGCTTGTCCAGCGCCAACGGCTCACTGACCCCTCCCGGCACGACCCAGTTCCCATGCACGCGCTTTTTGCCCAGCGATTCGATAATCGACTGGCCGAACTTGCGCAGGAGAATTCCATCGCGCGCCACTGCGGGATTCGCCTGGATGACGCCAAAGATGTTGCGCTGGACCGGATCGGAATCGAGGCCAAGCAACAGGTCGGGCGATGACAGGTGGAAAAAGCTGAGGGCGTGCGACTGGACAACCTGGGCAAAGTTCATGATTTTGCGCAGCTCACTCGCCGCATCCGGAATCCGCACCGCCATAATCTGGTCGCACGCCTTGGCCGACGCGATCAGATGACTGACCGGGCAGATGCCGCAGATACGCGACATGAGAGACGGCATTTCATAAAAAGGGCGTCCTTCACACAACTTTTCAAAACCGCGAAACTCGGCGACGTGAAAGCGGGCATCCTCGACCAGCCCCTGCTCGTCCAGATGAATCGTAATCTTGGCATGTCCCTCAACCCGGGTGACCGGATCAATCAGTATTTGCTGCTTGCTCATCATTGCTCCTCTTGTCATTTACCGAACCGGGTCAAGGCCGTCAAGTCGGGAGTTCGCCCCTCCAACAACTCGCACAGGGCAAAATAGATGGTATCGGCCGAGGGTGGGCACCCGGGGATGAACACGTCCACCTTGACCAGCTCGTGCAGCGGTCGCGCCTTGGGCAAAAGCCGCGGAATGACCTGGCTCGGAATCTGGGGCTGGAGCGTCACATTCTCGATGTACGCGCGCTGGAGCACCTTGGAGACACCAAAGGGATTGCGCATGGCGGGCACGTTCGCAGTCACTGCGCAATCGCCGAGCGAGACGAGCAGTCGGGTCCGTTCCCGAATCTGCCGGGCGCGCTCCAGATCTTCGGTATTGCTCACCGCGCCTTCGACAAGCGTAATATCGACATCTTGCGGAAAATCCTTGGCATCTACCAACGGGCTATATACCACATCGATCTTGTTGGCCAGTTCAAGCAGGCGCTCGTCAATATCCAAGAACGACATATGACAGCCTGAGCACCCTTCCAACCAGACCGTTGCGACTCGCGTTTTCATCACCAGTCCTCCCGCATGATCTTGAGATATGGCAGGAACTGCCGCTTTTTCGACATCTCGGCAACCGACCTGCCCTTTTCCGAGAGCGCGCCGGTCGGACAGATCTGGACGCACTTGCCACAGCCCGTACAACTGTCGGACGAGCCCCACGGCTGGTCCAGGTCGATGACGACGCGCGAATCGATGCCACGGCCGAGCAGGTCCCAGGTGTGTGCGCCTTCGATCTCGTCGCAGATGCGAACACAGCGCGAGCAGAGGATGCAGCGGTTATGGTCCAGAACGAACCGGTTGTGCGAGGCGTCCACTTTGAGCGCGGGGTTGCGATAGGAAAAGCGCACGTGCGTCATGCCAAGCTTTTGGGCCAGCGCCTGTAGCTCGCAGTGGCCATTGGTCACGCAGACCGAGCAGATGTGGTTACGCTCGGAGAAAAAGAGCTCGAGGATCATCTGGCGATACTTGTCGATCCGTTCCGAACTGGTTGTGACCTCCATCCCCTCCTCGACGCGCGCGGTGCATGCTGGGATCAGGCGGTTGCTCCCCTTGATCTCGACCAGGCAGAGCCGGCACGCGCCGACGGCTGAAAGACCTTCCACTTCGCACAGCGCCGGGATAAAGATGTCATTCTCACGCGCCACGTCCAGGATCGTCTGGTCTTCGCGGGCGCTGATGTCGTGCCCGTCGATCGATAATGTTTTAATTCGAACCGCAGTGCTCATCGGACCACCTCATACTCTAATTCTGGCTCGATCGTGCACACATGCGCGGGACATTCCTTTTGCTCGATATGCCGGTTATACTCCTCGCGGAAATACTGCAGGGTGCTGATCACCGGCGTCGGCGCCGATTGACCGAGCCCGCACAGGCTGGTATTGCGAACAAGGTCGCACAGCTCCTGAAGGAGCGCGAGGTCGGCGGTCATCGCCTTACCTGCGGTGATCTTGTTCAGCATGTCATACAACTGCGCGGTACCGACACGGCAGGGGACACACTTACCGCACGACTCGCTCATACAAAACTCGACAAAGTACTTGGCAATGTCCACCATGCACGACGTTTCGTCCATGACAATCAGGCCGCCCGAACCCATCATCGAGCCCACCTGCTTGAGCGATTCATAATCGACCGGCATGTCAAGATATTGCGCCGGGATGCAGCCACCTGAAGGCCCACCGGTCTGGGCCGCCTTGAACGCGCGCCCATCCGGAATGCCGCCCCCGATGTCGAAAATAATATCGCGCAGTGAGGTCCCCATTGGCACTTCGATCAAGCCTGTGTTGACCACGCGTCCGGCAAGCGCAAAGACCTTGGTCCCCTTGCTCTTGGCCGTGCCAATTTTGCTGTACCAGGCAGGGCCGTTGCGAATGATGGGCGGGACGTTGGCATAGGTCTCGACATTGTTAATGACCGTCGGCTTGCCCCAGAGTCCGGCCTCGGCCGGATACGGCGGGCGGGGACGCGGGGCGCCGCGCTTACCTTCAATCGACGCCAGCAACGCCGTCTCTTCGCCGCAGACGAACGCGCCCGCGCCGAGGCGAATATCGACATGGAAATTAAAGGTTGTGCCGCAGATGGTATTGCCGAGCAGGCCGACGCGCTCCGCCTGGCGGATTGCGATTTTTAGTCTTTTGACCGCGAGCGGGTACTCGGCGCGCACATAGATATACCCTTCGTCCGCGCCGACCGCATACGCCGCAATCGCCATCCCTTCCAGCACGCGATGCGGATCGCTTTCCAATACGCTGCGGTCCATGAATGCGCCTGGGTCCCCCTCGTCGGCGTTGCAGACGACATACTTTTTGCCGCTCGCTGCCTTGGCGACGGTGCTCCACTTGAGCCCGGTGGAATAACCCGCGCCGCCGCGCCCGCGCAGCCCACTCCGGGTGACCGCGTTAATCACGCCGGTCGGCGTGCTTTCGTGCAGCACCTGCGAGAGGGCACTATAGCCTTCGCAGGCGATATATTCTTCAATGCGCTCGGGGTCGATCCTGCCCGAATTTTCGAGGACGATCCTGACCTGGCGTGTAAAGAAAGGAACATCGATAGGCGATTCAAGCCGCTTGACCGGTTCCCGTTTCTCGACGCCGGCCACAATATCGGCGGCATCTTCGGGCGTGACATTCTGATAGAGAGTATTATTCGGCGTAGGGACTGCAACAAGGGGCCCGGCCGAGCAGAGGCCCATGCATCCTACCCCCTTGATCTTGCATTTGTGCTCCAGCCCGCGCGCCTTGACCTCTTTATCCAGCGCATCCTTGACCTGATCGCTGTGCGAGGAGAGACACGCCGCCGCCACACAGACGTGCACCTGCTGCTCGTACTGGCTCTGCTCTTGTTGCTCGGTGGCAGCAGTCTTGGCGAGTTCTTCAGGAGTCATGTTTCAGCCACCTCTCTATGCGTTGCAGGACATTGGTCGTATTCAATTTGCCGGCTACTTCATTATCAAACACAACGGCAGGAGCAAGCCCGCACGAGCCAAGGCAGCGCGCCGTCAGGATGGACAGCTCGCCGTCGGGCGTGGTCTCGCCCGGCTTGACCCCGGCCATCTTTTCAATGCCAGCCAGGATCTGCGGCGCGCCCTTGATATAGCACGCGGTGCCGGTGCAGACCACACAGGTATGCTTGCCCTGGGGTTTGAGCGTGAAATAGTGATAAAAGGTCGCCACCCCATACACCCGCGAAAGCGGGACACGCAACATCATCGCCACATAGTGCAAACTGTCGAGATCCAAAAAACCGAATGTTTCCTGGACCGTGTGCAGCGTCTCGATCAGGGCATTCCCCTGATTCCCATGTCGCCGGATGGTCGCCTGCACGAGTTTCCACCGCTTGTCATCGGATGGCGGCGCAGGCTTCTGAAAATCAATTTGCATGCTATCCTCCACGGCGCCCGTCAGATTGGAAACCAAGAGCGCCGGACAAGTACCGATTTAATCCTAGTGTGAACGGGTCTTGACTGGGTTACCAAGTGGTTGAAATCCGGTTCAGATTGTGAAATTTTACACAATTATTATAGCCACAGAAAAGCGGGGAAATAGAGGGGATAACGATTCTATGCGCCTCTCGACAGGGGGGAGTCGATTGCCGTGGCGCTGCGACAAGCGTAGTTGGAGATGAAGCGATGAGGTGCTCGGCGTTATGGTCTGACGAGGGCAAGCCAATCGCCATCGGAACGGCGCTGCAACACAGTGAATGCCTCCAGATCCTGGCGCCAACCAATAATTTCATCTACGTGTATCTGCTTGGCAGTAACCTGCCCCGTATCCCAGTTCAAAATAGAGAGATTACTATCGCCACATTGAAAAGCGACAAAAAATCGGCTTCCAGCCACAGTCAAGTCATAGGGATAGTCGCGATACAAGCAAAAAGTTCGCTCGAATCGACGCGTCTCAAGATTGAATATTCCGAGTTCGCCCGTAAGCCCCGACGACGAATGATCCCAATCATGCGCAATCAAGAGCCGGTGCTGATCTGGGGCTACTGCAAGAATAGCGGGATAATCACTACCACTTCGCAAGACCTTATCCGGTTGATTTCGATCATACGGCGCGGTCAGACGCATCTCGCTCGGTTGCGGAGGGTCGGTGTCAAAAGTACGGACAAGGTAGACAATCCCCATATCCGTCCAAGCTACCTGGTCGATGAGTTCATGCTCTGTTAGTTTTGGCGTTATCTTTTGCAGAACCCATGCCTGTCGGTTCAATAGATAAATTTCATGGAATCCCACAACCACAGCGAACCGGGAACCATCAGGAGACCAGGAGATACCCTCCCAAAATGCTTCGTTACGTCGCGCCAATGGCTCGAACGCCGAGCGCTCGAGAAACCATCCCTGCTGATTGATGCGATAAATGAGCAATCGATCCCAATCACACTTTTCGCACCCATGATCCCCATCATATACGACCAAGCCTGTATTATCAGGGAACCAATAAACCGGTCCGGGATATTCGCCTAATGCGACAGGCAGCTTTTCTTTCAAGATGATTTGATTGCTTATTATCGACGTGACAGTAACGGGTTGCGAGCTACCCAACCATGCTTCCCAATGGAGGTCCAGCGAACGCGAGCGATCGAGCCACCCAAAGTCATCGGGCATGCGGATGGCATTTGGCAAAAGGGTACTGGTGGGCGAAGGTGCAGGAGAAGGAGTGCGAGTGGGTGGCAAAGGCGTTACAGTATCAATCGGTGTTAGCGAAGGAAAAACGGCTAGGGTCGGCGTCTCGTGCAGCGAAGTTGCCATGACTTGGGCAACCTGAGGGCGCGGGGCGTTGTCGTAGGAGGAGCTGTTGCTGGCGAGGAGGAACGCGGCGAGAATCAGAATCAAGCCCAGAGCGAGTACGGCAAGACGTTTCATGGTTTGTCTCAAGCCAGAGGTTAATCAAAGATGGGATGCAGCACTATTTGGCGACGGGCATCCCGCCCGAATTTATCGAATTCGATTAGGTCCTTTTTATTGATTCTCGCGAAGGAATTGGATGAGGGCCTCGCGAGCGGCGAGGGCCGGCGGGCTTTCTGCGGGGTGATAGAGTGCCAGCCGTACAATCTCGGCGACCCATTGGCGGTGATCCTCCGGATCGCCCCCTTCGAGCGGACGAAAGACGCGCAGCATAGAGAGGAGGTCTTGATAGACCTCGGCCCGCTCCGGGTCCAGATTGATGGATTGGAGCAGGTCCCCCAGGACCTGGAGTGAGAGGACGCCGGGATGGGCCCCATTGCCATCCCCCCGGCAGATAACCCCATAGCGCGCCCAGGCACGCGCCTGAAGGAGCATCGCATTCTTGGGTTGGAGCTTGAGCGCTAAGTCGAAACAGTCCAATGCCACAGATGGATCACCCGTCTCCATGCGCTTGAAAGCGGTGAGCGCCATTAACCGACCGACAAAGCGCTGGGCATCCGGCGCGCCCGGATGGGCATCACGTACCCAGAGCACGGACTCTCCCGCCGGGTTTTTGCCCGCCTCCACCACCACACGACCATAATCACCTAGCGCGACGACAAGCCGGACAAGCCGTTTGTGAGTTGCCGCCTGAGCCGCCAGGCGCAGCAGAACGCGCGTGAGAATCGCTTGAGCCGCCGGCGACATCTCCGGCAGACGCTCAAGCGCCAGCTCCGGATGTCCCTGTTCACCCATGCCGTGAGTGACCAGAGCAATGCGGCCTGAAGGATCGCGCTGGACCTGGACGCGCAACATGGCTTTTTCTTAGCGACTCACCAGCTTGGCGACCGTGACCCCTTCGCCCCCTTCGTTCGTCGCCGCCGTCTGGTACGAAGCGACCAGTGGGTTGGCCGCAAGCTGCTCACGCACCAGCTTGCGTAGCACGCCGGTCCCCTTGCCATGCACGATGCGGACATAGGGAAGCCCGGCGCGATAGGCGCGATCGAGGTACTTGTCGAGTTGATCGAGCGCATCGTCAGCGCGCATCCCACGCAGGTGTAGCTCCATCCCCGGCGAATCGCCGAGCGGGAGAATCACATCCCCCTGGGGCACCTCCTGCGCCATCGCCTTTTGACCTTTGTAGCGCAGCTCGACCTGGTTCGGATTGAGGTGCATGCGAAATGAGCCGATCTGGATATCCACGCCGGCGGCGCCCATGCCAATCACATCGCCCAGTTGATCGAGGCTCGGCACATAGACCCGGTCACCGACCTCCACCATACCTGTGCGCGGCGGCGGGGGTGGCACGGGCAGGTCGAGCGGCGCTTTGCCGTGCAGGTCAGCCAGCTCTTGCGCCGTCTCAAGGTCGTCCTGCGCCTTTTCGATATAATCACGAGTGACCGAGACCGCGCGCCATTCCTGGCGGAGGCGGTTGAGCTCGGCGCGGGCCGCCTCAACCTCCGCCTGAACCTCCGCGCGGGCCTGGCGATAAATCTCGGTCCGCTGGCGGTCGATCTCAGCCAACCGCTTGCGCGCCCCGGCCGCCGCTTTTTCGGCGGACTCGCGTTCGGCGGCGGTGCGCGATAGCTCGCGGGCGGTCTCTTCGCGGGTGCGCTTGACCTCGGCAAGCAACTTTTCTAGCTCGACATCAGTCTGAGACATGCTCGCTTTGGCGGCGGCGATGACCCGCGGGTCAAGACCCAGGCGGCGGGCAATTGCAAAGGCGTTCGAGCGGCCGGGCAACCCGATGGTCAGATGATACGTCGGCGCGAGCGTCTGGACATCGAACTCGACCGATGCGTTCTGCACGCCCGGCGTCGTCTCGGCAAACGCCTTGAGCTCGGCATAGTGCGTCGCGATCAGAGCCGACGCTTTACGCTGGAGCAAGTTCGTGATGATGGAGCGCGCGAGGGCCGATCCTTCCAGCGGGTCGGTGCCGGCCCCCAGTTCGTCGAGCAGAACAAGCGAACGCGCATTGGCGGAGCGCAAGATCTCGACGACATTGGTCATGTGCCCCGAAAAGGTCGAGAGGCTCTGTTCGATGGATTGCTCGTCGCCAATGTCGGCATAGATGCCTTGATAGACCGGCAGTTCGGAACCCTCTTCTACCGGGATGTGCAATCCACTCTGCCCCATGAGTGCAAGGAGGCCTACGGTTTTCATCGTGACCGTCTTGCCGCCCGTGTTCGGACCGGTAATGATGAGAATTGTAAAGGCGCGCCCGAGCTCGACGGTGACTGGCACAACCTTTTCCGGGTCGAGGAGCGGGTGCCGTGCGTTCTTGAGGAGCAGTCCGATCGATTTCTCGTCGGCGACGAGCCGGGGTGCGACGCCGCGAATCTCTTCCGAGTAACGCGCCTTGGCAAAGGCCAGGTCAAGCTGAGCCAGGGTTTCGACATTGCGATTCAGCTCGTCGGCATTAGCAGCCACATGCCCGGTCAGTTCCCGGAGGATGCGCTCGATCTCGTTCGCTTCCTTGATCTCTAGCTCCCGCACCCGGTTTCCGGCTTCGACGACGGGCAGCGGCTCGATAAAGAGGGTGGCCCCACTGGCGCTGGCGTCATGCACAATCCCCTTGATACGACCGCGAGCTTCAGCGCGCACCGGAATGACATAGCGCCCCTCACGCTGCGTAATAATCGGTTCTTGCAGCCATTTCGCAACCTCGGGCGAAGTGAGCATGTGCTGAAGACGCTCCATCATGCGCGAGCGCACCACGTTCAGCTCACGCCGAATGCTCGCCAGTTCTGGAGAGGCGGCGTCCATCACTTCACCCCGGTCGTTCAACACCTGCGAAATCTCCCGGTCCAGCTCCGGCAGCTCGTCCAGGCCCCCGGCAATAAACGCCAGGCGTGGATAAATCTCACTCAACCGCGACAGGCTACGGTGCAAGGAGCGTGACGAAACAATGGTGGCGCGAATATCCAGAAAATCGGGCGGATTCAGGGTAGCGCCAACACGCGCCGCTTTGGTGTAAGGCCGAATATCGCGCGCGCCGCCAATGCCGAGATTGGGTTGCTGGTCGAGCGCCCGGCGGGCCTCTGTCGTTTCTTGCAACCAGCTTTTGCACTCAGCTGCGTCCGTCGTCGGCGCCAGTTGATGCGCCAGCTCTTCACTTGCGCCAAAGGAAGTATGCGCCGCAAGCCGGGTGCGGACCTTGTCAAATTCAAGTGGACGAAAATATTTAGGATTCATAGCGATTCGGTAAATTTTACCACAAATAAAAGAAATCCGGCGTTTTAGCGACTGGCGCAAGACAAAAAAGTCGGGTCAAGTCCCGAGGGAATCCTCGTGGGACTTGACCCGACAGTCGATTGGCTAATACTTTTCTCAGATCTTGAAAATGTTCGGTATACCGCCGGGGAGCCAGGGTTTGATAGCGCCGAGGAGGGCAGGTAACGTCGTTTGCGTCGCATGCGCAATCTGTGACTCGTGCACCCCCGAATAAATGATTTGGCGCGCTCCTTCGGCCTCCGACCAGCCCTCCTGTGTAATGACCAGCAAGATACTTACCGCAATCGTTATGAAAACCCAGGTTGCGCTCAATCCAAGCACCATCCCGCCCAGATGTTCCACCACGGGCGGCAAGCGTATCATCATTTTCGTCGCATCGAGCGCCAGAATATTGAGAATGACCACGACAATCATCATAATAACGAAAAAGGCGCCGGCATTCACAGCCAGCCCCGGCGTCGTCGCCATCGTCCCTTTGACCGCATAGCCCAGCATGGAATAGTATTGTGACGCGACAATGGCCCCCAGGTAAAAAGCCGCCAGATTAATCAACTGGCGCACCAGACCCTGGTAATAACCGACCGCGAGTCCTGCGAGCAGTGCGATAAACAGGGCCAGGTCGAACCAGTTCAAACCTACCATACGCGCTCTCCCCCACAAGCTAATTCCTGACCTGGCCGATGTGCATTATTGCGCCTCCCGGAAGAATCGCTTCATCCGAGAAATTCCCATGCCGGTGGGAATGTAGATCCAAGCGTGAGCTCAGACGCGAGCAGCAATACACAAATAGCCCGATCCCTTGAATCGGACGAATTAGCGAGGCAGTAAATTCATATAGCCAATCAGAATCATCACAAAGAGCAAAATAAGGAAAGCAAACGCCATATAAGTGCGTGTGTGATGGATCGCCTTCATAGTCTCTCCTCCTATTTTGTACCAGTATAACATGCAAAAGGGCTGGTTGAAAAGGGGAAAATGGTCACCTACCCCAGACCTTACCTCGACCCTTATGCTGAGGAGAACCCGGCAATAGAGACATTATCAAAGGAGCGCAAGGCGCTAGCCGCTCCGGAGCTCGGCGGCCAGCTCATGCACGAGCCGCTGGACGATCTTTTCACGAATTTTGGCGGCGTCGGCGTCCGTGAGGCCACGATCGGGCGACTGGAAGGTCAGACGAAAAGCCAGCGATTTCTTGTCAGGCAGAAGCGGCTCGCCGCGATAGACATCGAACAGCCAGGCATTCGCAAGCTGTGCCCCCCCGGTCTGCCGAATTAACTCGTGCACGCGCGCCGCTGGGGTTGAATCGTCCACGATCAGCGCGATATCCTGTACAACCGCCGGATACCGCGGGAGCGCCTTGACACGGAAACGGTCACTTATTGGCCCGAGCAGCACTTCGAGATCGAATTCGCCGACGAGCACCACCTGAATGGGTAAGCCCCACCGCTCGCGGACGACCGGGTGAAGCTCACCAAACACCCCTCCTTCTACATTACCCACATGGAGAACAGCCCCGCGTCCAGGGTGCAAGAGGGGGTTGTTGGACGAGGCATAGGCCACCTCACCCACATGCAGGCCGGCGATAAACGATTCAACGACTCCTTTCAGGTCATAGAAATCCACCGGTCGGGTATCTGCATTCTGCCACGAGGGCTCGTCACGCGGTCCGGTCAGGATGATGCCGAGACGGTATTTCTCCCGCGGGAGATTGGCCGCCTGGTCGCCCGGGTTTTCTTCCGGTCCATCGCCAGCAATCCTCTGAAGATAGACCTTGCCGATCTCAAACAGCGCGGCGCGGCGGGTGTAACGCAGGTTGGCCGCCAGCACGTCGAGCATGCTCGGCAAAAGAGACTGGCGCATGACCGCGCGTTCGGCGCTGATCGGGTTTTCGATCTCGACGTAGGGCCGCAACGGACGCGGGTCAAACGCGCCGACCCTGCCCTGCGCTTCCGGAACCGGGGTCAGCAGCGCCTCGTGCCCGGGCGTTGTCATGGTATAGGTGACGATCTCTTGCAAGCCGGTGTCAATCAACAGGTCACGCGCCCTCTCTTCCCGCTCCAGGGCGGGATTGCCAACTTGCGGCGGGAGTGCATCCGAAATCAGGGTGCTCGGGATACGATCATATCCATAGATGCGCACAATCTCTTCGATGACGTCGTCGCTTCCATCCACGTCGAGACGGTAATCCGGCGGGGTAACCATGTGCGCCTCGGGGTCGGAAGCATCGACCTTAAAATCGAGCCCTATCAGGATGGTTTTGATCTCCTCAGGGGAGAGGGAGATACCCAGGAGACGTGTCACCTCGCGCTGGGTCAGGCGAACAGCAGATTGAGCCAGCGGGCGCGGGTAGGCATCCGCGATGACCGGATCAATTCGCCCAGCCGCCAGGGTTCCCATCATCTCTGAGGCGCGCACAGCAGCCGGAATGGTTTGGACGGGGCTGATCCCGCGTCCGAACCGCGTCGCCGCCTCGCTCGGCAGGTGCTGCTCTTGGGTTGTCCGCCGGATCGCGATGAAATCGAAATTCGCCGATTCCAGCAGGATATTCCTGGTCGCGTCCGACACTTCCGTCTCGGCGCCGCCCATCACGCCGGCAATGGCAATCGGGCCCGCGGTATCAGCAATGAGCAGGTCCGTTGGCGTGAGCTCGCGCACGACCCCGTCGAGAGTCTGCATCTTTTCGCCAGCCTGCGCCGCGCGCACAATAATGGTCGGCTTGCCGCCGGCGCGCCCAACCAGCCGGTCATAGTCAAAGGCATGAAGCGGCTGACCCCGTTCGATCATCACATAGTTGGTAATATCCACAATGTTGCTGATGGGGCGCATCCCGGCCAGGATCAGCCGCCGCTGCATCAGAAATGGCGAAGGCCCGATCGCGATGTCGCGGATGAGCGCGGCCGAGTAGCGCGAGCACAATGCCGGGTTTTCGATCTCGATCTTGACGAAATCGGACGCGGGACCATTTGCCTGCGCATTGACTGGCTTACCCGACTCTTTGAGCATCGTCCCGATGAGTGCGGCCACCTCGCGCGCAATGCCGAGGATCGACTGGCAGCGCGCCATATTCGGGTTGATCTTGATGTCGAACACAATGTCGCCCATATAGTCCTGGAGCGACAGGCCGACCGGCGCATCGCCCGGCAGAATAATAATCCCTTCATGCTCATCCGAGATGCCCAGCTCTTTTTCCGAGCAGACCATCGATCCCGACTCGACGCCGCGAATCTTGCTCTTTTTCAGGGTCATGAGCTCCTGACCGGGCTTGTGCCCGTCATACAGGCGCGAGCCTTCGAGCGCGAGGACAACCTTTTGTCCCTTCTCGCCAACGTGAATATTGGGCGCGCCGGTCACGACCTGGATCGGCTCGCCGTGCGCATAATCGACGATGGCGAGGGTCAGACGGTCGGCATTCGGGTGCTGCTTGACCTCGACGATTTGCCCAATGAAAATCTTATCCCGGTCCCAGACCAGGCCCTCTGCCGCGCTCCCCCCGCCGGCGTGCAACCCAACATCCTTGGGCACGCCGATATATTCAATATCCTCGACCTCCAGATTAGCAAAGGTCAGTTTTTGCGCCAGTTCCGGAATCGAGACCGTCATATCGACAAAATCTTTTAACCAGCTCAATGGGACACGCATGGGAAACTCCATCTCAGTACATCACAAATTTGGATGTCATTTCGACTGTAGGGAGCCGATTAGGTCCCTTCGGGAAAATCTCGTCCGGGAAAAACGAGATTTCTCGTCGCAAAAGACGCTCCTCGAAAAGACAATTGTGATGTACTGCGTCTAAAAGTAAACCGGAAAACAGCTCGCACCGCTTCTAAACCGGTCTACCTGTCTACTTGTCTACTTGTTTACCTACATCAGAACTGCTCCAGAAACCGCAGGTCATTTCCAAAGAAATAGCGAATGTCCTCAATGCCGTGCTTGAGCATGGCAATGCGCTGAGTGCCCATTCCAAACGCAAAGCCGCTCCACTCTTTCGGGTCATAGCCGCCATTCTCCATAACCTTCGGATGGACCATACCCGCGCCGAGAATTTCGAGCCAGCCCGTGTATTTGCAGAGCGGGTCCGTCCCTTTACCCTCGCAAACAATGCAGCGAACATCCATCTGGGCGCTGGGCTCTGTGAACGGAAAGTGATCGCCGTAAAAGCGAACCGGGCGCTCCCCGAACATGCGATAGGCAAACTCGGTCAAGGTGCCCTTGAGGTCAGCCAGCGTGATATGCCGCCCGACGACCAACCCTTCCATTTGATAGAACTGGATCTCGTAACGCGCGCTTACCTGCTCATAACGATAGCACATGCCAGGCAGAATCACGCGGATCGGATTCGGAAAGAAATCGCGCATTGCGCGAATCTGCCCCGGCGAGGTGTGCGTCCGGAGCAGCACCTTTTGATGGCTGCCCGCAATATAAAAGGTGCTCCAGTTGTCCCGCGCCGGGTGGAACGGCGGGATATTCAACATCTGGAAATTCATCTCGTCGGTCTCAATCTCGCGCGACCGGTAGACCTGGAACCCCATATCGCCGAATATGCGGTACATTTCGCGCAGCGTCTGAATGGCAGGGTGGATGCGCCCGCGCGGGCGAGGCCGTCCTGGCAGCGTCACATCCAGCGGCTGCGCTTCCAGAGACTCGGAAAGCGCCCGCTGCCGCATTGCGCCGGTCTTGGCCTCGAACGCCGATTCCAGCGCCAGCTTGAGATCGTTCGCCGCCTTGCCAAAAGCGGCGCGCTGCTCGCGCGGGAGTGAGCCGAGCTGCTCGAACAGGCCCGACACGGCGCCCTTGCGCCCTAAATATTCCACTCGCCACTGTTCAAGCGCCGGCTCATCCCAGATCACATCCAGTTTTTCCAGCGCCTGCGCCTGAATTTCACTTGGTTGATCAGCCATACACACTCCTGATTTCAGATTGCACAGGAACCGCGGTTTTTGCAGAACGCGGTTCCACAGCATCATTCCGTCATGCCCCCGGCTATCTAACGCGGCGGGGCAAGAAAACGACCTTCTCCGTCGCGGGCGGCTTCGCGTATCGCCACAATCGCGTCGCGATTAAGCGGGCCGTAAATATGTGGATATCTTTGTTCCGCATCATCATACCGGATCGGCGCGCGGACCCGGTCCTTGTCGATATACAGATAGAGATGCGGCGGCTGCTCGGACCGATAGAACAGGTTGGCGATGCGCGCCATCTCTTGCGGATCATCCGTGCAGTGAATGAACCCGTCCTGTACGAACGGCGCAGGAAGATAATCGGTTTTTGCGTCGAGCGAGTCGAAATAGACTTGTGAAACGAGATGATAGGTGATGGTCATAAAACCGGTTGCAGGTCACAGGATTCAGGGTACAGATCGCAGGGAATAAAAAACGCCCTCGCCCTGTATGGGACGAGAGCATCATGCACCCGCGGTACCACCCGTATTAGCCATCGCCCGAGCGATGACTCACTCGCTGCTTAACGCGCATTACACGGCGGCGGCTACTCCTCATTGTCATTCCCCTACCCCATTCGGAATGACAAACGGTTTCGCCGTCGCGGCTCAGGAGCGAACTTGACCGATCCTGCTCGAACGGGCTTGCAGTCCATGACCCGTCCTCCCTGGGAGCGCTTACCGGTCTGTATTTCTCCGTCGTCGCCTTTCGCTATGATTATCCCTATTTCACGGCAATTGTCAAACACCCTGGATTATTGACAGGTTGGGGCAGCGGCTTGCGACCGAGCGAGGGGTTTTATTTTGTGAATGCCAGGGGCTCGATGCTGACGAGGTAACGACTGCGCGGGAGGTAAAAGGCGCGATAGCGCAGCCCCGAGATAAGCGCGGGGGTAACACGGCCCGAAACCTTGAACTGGTTGTAGCTGATCTGCCACAGTTTCGAGTTGCGGGGGTGATAACCAACCCCCTGCACCACCTGGACGCGCCCTTCGCGGAGGTCGGCCAGCTTGGCCCGGTACCCGGTGATCAACAGACCCAGAATGAGCAGCGGCGGGATGGCCGCCAGGATTGCAGTCCAGCCCCATTCCATCTCACGGCCGATCTGATAGTTGACGACGAGGAGCACAAACAGGATCCCGCCAACCAGCATGCCGAGTATCTTGCCCCACGAAACCAGGACCAGCGAGCGCAGGAGAGCATCGCGCTGCGCATCGCTCATTCGTCCCATCCGGTTGGAAGCAAGCCCCGCCGCATCAAAGCGCAGCGCGCCCATCAGCGCATCGAGCAGGCAGTTGCGCGCATCGGCCAGCGTGTCCAGCCGTTCGACCGATAGCACACGGCCTGAGAAGGGAACATAGTAAAAGCGATAGGCGCCGGGAAGGTTAAGAAAATCGAGATCCAGTTTTTCGGACAGCGGAACCTTGATCGCATAGCGCCGCCCGGTCCACGCGATCTGTCCATCCACATGCGCCACCTGGCCCGCGTAAAGGGCGCGTTTGAAATGCGCGAGGCGGCGCAGCGCGCGCCGCGCGTTCCACAGCGAATAGAGACCAAACAGGGCAAAGATGAAAAACTCGGTGGCAAAACCCCACCCGGCCCGGCTGACGAGCCCCCAGCCAAAAATACAGCCAAATAACAAGAGGCTGCCAACCCCGACCACGCTGCCGAGACCCGCCCCGAGCCGCTGCGCTTCGAGCAAAAAATTGAGCATGACACGCTGTTCCGGGGTCAGCTCCCCCTGGCGGTTGACCGCCAGGGGGTCGGGACGTGTGTCGGAGGGTTCGGGTTCCATTTAGCGTTTAAAGGCGTTCACCGTCTCGCGCCAGCGCGCGGTGTCCTGGCTCGGGTCAAAGGGGGTATAAAACGTTACACGGTCGAGCAGTCCGCTATAGCGCTCTATGATTTTGGCGGCTAGTTGAGCCGGATCGTCGACGACGACCGCAAACTCGTGGAGCATCTCGTCGGTGACCAGCGCCGGCATATCATCCCATTGCTTATGCGCGGCTAACATCGAAAGCTTTTCACCCGCCTCACCCCATCCGTGCG
This sequence comes from Anaerolineae bacterium, assembly GCA_049694275.1. Lineage (GTDB taxonomy): Bacteria > Chloroflexota > Anaerolineae > UBA4142 > SHND01 > JBAVQS01. Next base: position 24,976 of record JBAVQS010000258.1, read on the forward strand.
TATCGAGAACCGGGCGATAAGAGGGTGTCGAGGCGTAGAATGAGATCTGCGTTCGCACCGCCTCTTGTTCCTGCTCGTCGGTCGCCACAAAAATGGAGGACGAGACCTGGATGTCGGCGCGGGTCCGATGCGACTCGGACAACCCCTTTTCGATATTCGGCAGGGTCAGCTCGCGCAGGTACTTGACGGTATGAAAAGGATGGACGTGAAAGCCCTGGCAGAGCTCGCCCGCCAACTGGCACAGCTTTTCGTTCACCCCGGCGATATAGATGGGAATGTCCGGATACTCAATCGGCCCCGGGTTGAAAAACGGGGTCATGAGCGTAATCTTGTAAAACTCCCCGCGGAAATTGACCTTGCCATCCCCCTGCCAGGCCTGCCACAAGGCGCGCATCGCCAGGATCATTTCGCGCAGCTTGGCGACCGGCGATTCCCAGGGCACGCCAAAACGGCGTTCGATATGCGGCTTGACCTGAGTGCCGAGGCCGAGGATAAAGCGCCCCTCTGACTGGGCGGCGAGGTCCCAGGCCAACTGGGCAATCACGGTTGGGCTGCGCGGAAAGGCGACCGCGATGGCCGTGCCCAACGCGATGCGTTTCGTATGCTCTGCCGCGAGAGCGAGCGGGAGGAACGGATCGTGCTGGGTCTCGCTCGTCCACAGCGCATCGAATCCGACCTCTTCGACCGCGCGGGCCAGCGCGGGCATCTCACGTAAATCCGGGACCAGTGTTGCGGCGTCAATCTTCATCATCTGATAGGCTCCTACTTGATTCGGTAACCACCCTTTTCGTTATTGAAAATCCAGGCGACCACCTCGCCGATGTTGATCTCTTCAGAGAGATAGGCTTCCATCGTGACCGCGGCCGAGCCGTGCCCCCGAATCTTTTCCTGCGCGCGCTGCATCTTATCAAACCGCTCGCGCCACGCAATAAAATTCTCCGGGCGCAGGTCCACCCACCCGCTGTGCGCCCAGAGGTCGATATTCTCCGGCGTCAGCGGTACTTCGTTCGTATCGTGCCGCTCCGGGATGCGAATGAGCGGCCCGCGCCAGATATTCTTGCCGTCAGGCATTAGAATGGGGACGCCGACCGAGGTGATCATCTCGCGAATCTCGCGGTGCTTGTGCAGATGATTATACAAGGCATCCGCAATCTTTTTGGGCCGCTGGTTCAGCACGCGCGCCAGCGTATGATAACGGTCCTTGAGCAGGTACGCCTCAAAGAGGAGCTTGCTCAATTCGGGCGGGCCCAGTTGGCCGAGCGCAATCGAGGGAATCCCGGTCTCTTCTTCAAGCCGCGTCAACTCGTCGAGCGCCGCGCGCCGCAACATGCCGCCGCGATAGGTGGGGTTGAGCACCGCGCCATCGATTGCCGAAATCACATCCGCGCCCGTATCATGCCCCTGGATTTCGAGCACGACCTTGTGCGCGATCTCTTCCGGGGTAATAAATTCCATCTGGCGCATCGCGGTGATGCACTCGAGCTCGCCGTGCGTGAAAAATCCATTCTCCCCGGTATCGGCAATGACCATCTCAAGCTTGCCATGCGCCGGGTAGCCAACCGGGTCGGCATGGAGCACAAGATTTCCGTTCAGTTTTTGCGCCTTACTCGCATGTCGCATCACCGGTTCGCCATGTTCGCTGATCGCCCGGACCGAAATATCGGCATAGCCGATCATCGCCGCGGGCTTGATCTCTTTGACAATCGGCGTCTGGGGCGTGCGGGCCATGAGGAACATGAGCCCGGTGTGCGCAAACCCGACGGCGGTCTTACTCATCAGCTTGGCGCTCGGCTTGTCTTCGCCGTGGGTATAGGGAATATTGAGTCCCATCCCCCCGGTGCCCGTCGTACCGATCTTGAGATACAGCCGCGTGCCCGCCTCTTGCATAGCCCGCAGGATCAGGACGACATGGCGAACTAACTGGGGAATCGCCTGAGAGATGAGCAGCGTTTCGATGGCCCGCTCGGTCGGCTTGCGAAGCCGGGCGATTTCGGCGATCTGGGATTGGAGCGCCGCCAGCGTGCGCTCGGCCTCTTCTCCCCGGATCGGGCTGACGACCACATCGCCCGTATTGCCATTCGCGCCGGCCGGCGTGAGCACCTTGACCGAGTGAGCCAGTTCCTCGATGCGCGCCAGGAGCACATCCATGCGCTGCTTGGCAATCACGGATGCGGCATAGACATCCTGGTAGCTAATGGCAGTCGCAGTATTGATGCTGTCCACGATGACATCGGGGCGATGCTCGAGGATGAGTTGGACCAGCCGGGAACGCCCGTACGCGCGGTCAGTGTCGCTGATCATGTCGTCATAAAGATCATCGCGCCGTTGGGAAGACTGCAATAGCTCGCTGCGTTTAGCGTGCGTGAAATCGGCGCGGACAAAGACGTCACCCCAGACGCCTACCCATGTAACCTGGGGATATTCTTTTTGCAGGAGGGCCAGCGCCTCGCGCACCTCGCGCTGGTAAAGTGACGCAATAATGACCTTTTCCGGATGGAGTTGGCGGGCCGCTTCGCGTGCGACCTGGGTGCCGACAAGCCCGGCCCCGCCGAGGAGCAAAATGGTTTTGTCTGCCATAGACAATTGGGGGCTGATGGTGTAAAGCAAGGCGACGACCGCCTCGGTTTTATATCATCAACAGGGTCAGATAAATTGGACGCGTTCCTTGGCGTCGAATACCTTGAGATTCTTGCCCCGCACTTCAAACGCGCGGGCGTTGCTGAACCACTCGAAATTAAAAGTCGTGACATCGCCGGCCTTGAGGCCGGGAACGGGAATCAGGCGTGCGGTGAGCGGCTTGTCGAGCTTGACCGAGAGCGCCGCGAGATCAAGCAGGAGCGCCGCAATCGCGCCCTGCGTCGTGTCGCCGGCAAGCGGCACCGTATCGAGACCGGTCCCGCAAACGGTCGAATAGAGCAAGAGCGAATCGAGCGAATAGAGATTTTCGCGCGAGCGGGCCGCGAGGGTCCAGTCTTCGAGGACGGGGAGCATGAGTCCCGAGAACCCGGCGCGGGGATACTTTGCTCGCCGCAGACAGTCGGTGATGAATGCCGCGGTAAAGAGGGTGCCGTGTGCGCCAAAGGGGGCGCCGGTCAGCCGCTCAAAGGCAGTCCCCAGGCTCCGCGCTTCGGAAGGGTACGGGGCGAGGGAAAAATCAATGCCGGTGAAAGCGAGTTCCGTCGCATCGGCCAACGCCTGGCCGAGCACAGCAAGCCTGGCCCCCTCCCGTTCGACCGCGGCAACCAGCTCCTGGCGCGCCTGTTCGAGATTCACTGCGCGCGTAAAGATATCGACCGCCAGATCCGCCGCCTCAGTCGCAAAGGCGAACGCCCCCACTGAGCCGGCCGCGTAGGCCGCCGGGAAAAAGGGAACTCCGGGCGGGCAGTTGGCGGCGGCGGCAAAGGTAAAATTGCCAAACCCGTCGGGCGTCGAGTGCGCCAGCTCGTAAATGATCGCCGCCGCATCCTGGATCGCCTCCAGGTCAATGCCGTCGGCGCGTGAGGCAATCCGGCGCGAGGCAAAAACACTGCCGGTCGAGCGCAACAGTTCGGGGAGATACGCCGAGAGCGGCGGCCCCTCGACCATCAACGCGCCATAGTCAAATCCGAGCGTCCTGAACGTCTTTTCAAATGCGACGCCAAAGTCGGCGACTGCACGCACGGGAACGCCGGGCGGTAAAATGCGGTCGAGGGGTTGGACGGCAAGCCGGGTTGTGACCAACTCATAGCCATGCAGAGGAACGGCCGTCCGCGCGGCGGCGGAGAGTTTGCCGGCTTGTATGAGCGACGGGGCCGCGAGGGTTTCATCGACGTCGACAAAACAGGTCACCGAACGAATTTTCATGCCGGGGGGTAACAAACCTTTCAGGATGCCGGGCCAAAGATTGCCTCAATCACAGGATCGACCCACTGTTGCCACCATGCTTTGGCGGGCGGCGCGGGCGCGGCCGGCGGTATATTCACGGGTTGCGGCAGGGTGCGCGACGAGATCGGCACAACCAGGACCTCATCCGGGCGAGTCCAGTGCCATTTGTTGCGCGCATACCATTCTACCCACGCGTCGGTCGTCACATGATTCTTGAGATCATGAAGCTGCTGGTTGACCTGTGTGGCGGCTTGTAAACGCACTTGCGCCTGGTTATCCTGACGCAACAGGTCTATCGTACCGAGGACCCGGTGTCCGAAATCCCAGCCGATAAAGACGACCAATGCGACGGCGCTGATGGTCAGAAATTGCGCAATCCCGACTCCGCGTTCTTTGAGAATCTCCATAGTTCTGTGAAACCAAGGGCATTCCTAATATACCGCAGTTTCGCGCGCACGTCAATGACGGACCGCATTAACTTGACGGTCGATTCATTTTGGAGTATAGTTTCGCCCGCGTGTTGGTCCACACTCTAACAAACTTGGGATCCACCCCATAGGAGGCCTCCAATGGCATTTGTAATTGCTGAGCCATGCATTGGCACCAAGGACAGTGCGTGCGTGAATGTCTGCCCGGTCGACTGCATCCACCCCCGCAAAGACGAGAGCAACTTTGACGAGGCGGTAATGCTCTATATTGACCCCGACACCTGTATCGACTGCGGCGCGTGCGTGCCGGAATGCCCCGTCAGCGCCATCTTCCCGGCCGACGATGTTCCCGCAAACTGGAAGCAGTACACCGATATGAATGCGGACTGGTACAAGCTATCGCCCGAAGATTACCAGGCCAAATGGAATCAACCGGGCAAGACCGCCTAGCCATTCCGTCACCGCACCGGGACCCGTTCATCGCTTGACTCGCGTACGACGCTTCGCACACCACGGTCAGTCGAGTGTGCGGTAGTATATTTTTTCCCTTGTCGCAGACTGCCGTCGCGGCGCCCAGGGTGATCGGCGATGCACACCTATAGATAGGACGCCTGGCCAGGCGTCCTATTTTTCTTCTGCCCGCGATGATTTGAGCGCGCCCCGGTTTGCGCCGGGACGAAAAAAGATCGCGCGCACTGTCCTGAACATCCTATGCAACCCGATCCAATCCTCGCGCAAATTTATCCTGACGTACGGCGCTCGGACGTCCAAATCCGCCTGCCGAATGGCAAAATCTATGGCGGTCCCGCCGGCCTGCCGCTCGAAGCCTTTATTCAAAAGGCCGCCGGCAGCCATGCATCAACCGTCATGGCCGCCGCCATGAACAACCGCCTCGTCGAGCTCTCCGAACCGGTGCTGGCCGACGCCGACGTGTATCCGGTCTCCGCCACGACCGCGGCGGGCCTGCGCATCTACCAGCGCTCGGTCATTTTTCTATTGGAGGCCGCCGCGCACGAAATCGACCCCGGGACGCGCCTCGCGGTCGAGCACTCGTTGAGCTTTGGCGGGCTGTACTGTCGCCTCCTGAATCGCCATCCATTCAGCGCGGAGGAATTGGTCTGCCTGGAAGCGCGCATGCGTGAGATTGCAGCGCTCGACATACCCATCGAGCGTCAGGAGATGTCCCTGACCGACGCCGTGGCGCTTTTTGAAAAGAACGGCGACGCAAGCACCGCGGCGCTGATGGCGCAGGGGGGCCGCCCCCGCGTCTCACTCCACAAGCTGCGCGGCGTGCTCGAATATTTCTTTGATGGCCAACTCGTCGCCTCAACCGGCTATGTGAAACAGGTCTCCCTGCGCCCCTACGCCTCGGGCTTTGCCATGGAGTTTCCCTCCCGTGGGCATCCCATCGAGCCAGTCAAGGATAACCCCAAGCTCACCAGCGTTTTTCGCGAGTACGGGGAAGGGTTGAGCAAGCTGGGGGTGCCGGATGTCGCCACCCTGAACCGGGCGCTGCTGGCGCGCCGCGGGCGCGAGATCGTCCTCGTCGCCGAGGCGCTGCATGATCAACGCATTGCCCACATTGCCTCACAGATTACCGCGCACCGCGGCGAGCTCGACATGGTCCTCATTGCGGGCCCCTCTGCATCGGGCAAGACGACCTTTGCCCGCCGGTTGTCAATCCAGCTCCTGGCCCACCATCTCCGCCCCTTTCCCATCAGCCTCGACGACTATTTTCTGCCGCGCGACGCGACCCCAGCCGATGCGACCGGCCGCCCCGATTTTGAGGCCCTGACCGCGCTCGACCTCGCACTCTTGAACACGCAGATGGTCGCGCTGACACGCGGCGAGCGGGTGACCCTCCCTCGCTACAACTTTGTGACCGGACAACCCGAGGAGGGCGAAACTGTGCAACTGACCCCCGAGCACATTCTCGTCCTCGAAGGGATCCATGGTTTGAACCCGGCGCTGCTTCCCGACATTCCCTCGCCGGCGGTTTTTCGCATCTATGCTTCGGCGCTCACCCAGCTCAAGTTCGACCATGTGAACCGCATTCCGACCACCGATACGCGTCTGATCCGCCGTATCGTCCGCGATGCGCGCGCCCGCGGCTATAGCGCCCAGGATACCATCAACCGGTGGGAGAGCGTCGTGCGCGGCGAAGACCAGCACATCTTTCCCTTTCAGGAAAACGCGGATGCCATGTTCAACTCGGCGCTGGTCTATGAACTGGCGGCGCTGAAACCGCTGGCGGAGCCGCTGCTGCGCCAGGTCGAGCCCGACATGCCGGAATATATCGAAGCGCGGCGCATGCTCGCCTTTTTGCAATGGTTCCAGCCGTGCGAGACGCCCCTGGTCCCCGAGGATTCCATCCTGCGCGAGTTTATCGGCGGGTCCGTCGTTTCAGATTTCATCCCCCAGGTGTAACGTATACCTTCTAGACCATGCAACCCATCATCGAGGTGAGCCATCTCGTCAAGCGCTATAAACGCTCGAGCGTGAATGCCGTGAACGACATTTCGTTCACCGTCGCGCCCGGCGAGCTATTTGCCCTGCTCGGACCGAATGGCGCGGGCAAGACAACCACTATTTCCATTCTGACCACCACCCTGTCACCCACCTCCGGCACAGTCCGCATTGCCGGGCATGACGTGAATAGGGAGGCCAGCGTGGTGCGCCGCGCGGTCGGGATCATCTTTCAACAACCCAGCCTCGACCTGAACCTGACGGCCGAAGAGAATGTCCGCTTTCACGCCATCCTCTATGGCCTCTATCCCTTTCGCCCGGTGTATGCGCTCATGCCGCGCGCCTATCGCAATCAGGTAACCGAGCTTGCCGCCGTGTTGGGCATTGAAAAAGAGATTTTCAAGCCGATCAAGACCTTTTCAGGCGGCATGAAGCGCAAGCTCGAGATTATTCGCAGTCTGGTTCACAAGCCGCATGTCCTCTTCCTCGACGAGCCGACATCGGGACTCGACCCGGTCAGCCGGCGCAACCTGTGGGAATATCTGCGCCAGGTGCGGCGCGAGAGTGGGACGACCGTCTTTTTGACCACACACTATCTGGAGGAATCGGAAGAGGCGGATACCGTCTGCATCATCAACAAGGGCCAGATCGTCTCGTACGGCGCCCCGTCAGCCATCAAGGCAGACCTCATCCAGAATTATCTGGAGGTCGACGCGCAAGACCGTGAGCAGTTGCGCGCCGAATTGCGCCGGCTGGGTTATCAATTCAGCGATACGACGCCCCTGCGCATCGTCCTCGACGGACAGAGCGCCCAGCAGGTGGTTAAATCGATCGAGACACCGCTTACCCTGCTCAAAACACACATCCCGACGCTGGAGGACGCATACCTGGCGATCGTGGAGGAAAAGGACCGGGACCATGAATGAGGTGAATGCGATCCTGGCAATCGCGTACCGGGATTTGCTCAAGCTCCTGCGCGACCCGGTACGCATGGCCTCGACCTTTGTCTTTCCGCTGATCTTTATCGGCATCCTCGGAGGTAGCCTGCAGGCCAACCTGGGGCCCAGCATCGGCTACAACCTCACGACCTTTGTCTTTACCGGGGTGCTGGCGCAGACCCTCTTTCAATCGACGACGCAGGGGGTCATTTCACTGCTCGACGACCGGGAGAGTGATTTCAGCCAGGAGATTTTTGTCTCGCCCATCTCGCGCTACTCGATTGTCTTTGGCAAGATTGTTGGCGAGTCCCTGGTCGCCATTCCACAGGGGATTGCGATTGTGCTGTTCGGCCTGGTCCTCGGCATCTCCCTCACAGGCCCTCAGCTCATCGGCCTGCTCGCGACGGGGCTCGTCGTCTCGCTGCTGGGCGGCGGGTTTGGAATGCTCATGCTATCCGGGTTCAACAACCGGCGCGCGGCCAACGAGATCTTTCCCTTTTTGATCTTTCCCCAATTCTTTACAGCCGGCGTCTTTACCCCGGTCAAGGTTCTGCCGCCCTACCTCGAGTTCCTCTCGCGCATCTCCCCCATGCGCTATGCCGTCGATCTCATGCGCGGGCTGTATTACCTCGGCGAGCCGGATGCCGCCAAAGTCATCCTCGACCCGCTGGGCCTTGACCTGGCCGTGACGGCAATCCTCTTTTTCGGATTTATGATTATCGGGACCACCCTCTTTGTCCGGAACGAACGGAATCGGTAAAATTCAGGGGATCGGCGGCGTGATCTGGATATCGGTCGCCTTGTAATCATAGGTAATGGTCACCGTCACCTTACTGCCATTCGGACCGCTATTGGATTCGGTCTGGAGTTTGTAAGGCAGACCATCCGCGTTGACCCAAAGCTTCTGGACGCCGGTCGTTTGGGTATCGGGCGCTGTGATCGTGTACTGATAGACCCGCGTCGGAATGCCGTCGAGCGTCTCCTGCCCGACCAGCGCAAAATCCTTCGTCATGCTCGTAAAGCGTAAAAGATCAGGGGTGGTGCTCAGAACGCCGAATGCCGCCGATGGCGGGTTGGACAACGGCGCACCCAGCTTTTGCCAGGGTGTTGCGCCGGTGCGCGAATACGCGACCTTGCCGATCACCACCACTTGATTTTCAAAACCGGGGCCCTGTGAGATTTCGCGCATCCGGTCGGGGGAAATCATTTCGAATGTCGTCGAGATCGTCCCCTGGCTATTGACCAGCACCTCGTGAGCGCGAAACGAATGGACCGTTCCAAGGCTCAACAGCGCATTGGCCACATTCGCAGCCGGATTCGCCACCGGCTCGGGGGCGATGGTCCCGCTGACCGGCGGCGTAGTCAGAATAGCCGGCGTTTGGGTAACCGGGAGTGCGGCTTTTGTCGCGCCTGCGGCGGGTGTCGGGACGATGGTGCTCGCCACATCCGTTCGGGCCTGCGCGGCAGCGGTCGCGGCAGTCACCGGGACACCGGTCGGTTGCGTGTTACTGCACGCAGTAGCCAGAACGAGTACGAGCAGCAGAATGAATGTATGTTTCAATTGGACCTCCTTGCAGACCGGCATTATATCCACGTTGCCCTGTAATGCAATTGTGAAAGCGCGCCGGTCTGTTCCGCGTGCGCGGCTAGTGCGGCAAACAGCTCGCCCCGTCTGCGCCGGGGCCCGTCATGATGGCTCGCACCGCAAGGCCAAAGATGAAAAACGAGGCCAGCGCGTAGTACCCCATCTCGCGACGCGACACAGCCGCCTGGGTAGAGACATAGACAAAAGGCCAGACCGAGACCGCGAGGACGCCGTACAATAAATGGACCCAGTCCGCCGGCCAATTCCCGGTAAGGACGAGAATCACCCCCAGCGCACCCTGTACAAGCATCAACAGCTCGCCAATCGCCAGCGCGCCGAAATAGTTGCCGCTGACGCCGCGCGCCATGAGAAAACCGACGGTCCCCCACGCGCCGAGCGCAAAGGCATAGAACAAGCTCGATAGCGCGATTCGACAGTGAAAATCCGCGAGGAACATCTTGCTCCTTTGCAACGAGAATACTGCTATTCTACGAACGACTCTCCTTCTTGGCAAACGCGGCCCGGTCAGGTATAATCGCTGCAATTGTAGAATGGACCTGTTCGAGAAAATCGCTCTGCGTGTTTCGGCGGTGGTCGCGGCGTTCCTTTTTGCCCTGCTGACCGCTTGCGCGAATTCCCCGCGCCTCGCTACCCCACCGGAACAGGCCGCAATCACGACCCCACCGCCGGTCACGGCGCGGCCGCCAACAGGCCCGCGCCCGGCCCTGCCTGCGCCCGGCTCTCCCTCTGGCACATTCATCATGAGCGCCGAGCGGGCCGGCCGATGGGAATTGTATGCCGCGCGCCCGGATGGCGCCTGGAGCCAGCTCACGCGTGATGACACACCCGCCCGCGCCCCTGCCCTTTCGCCCGATGGCAAGCAGGTCGCCTTTCAATCACGGCGGGATGGCAATTGGGAAATTTACCGACTCCAACTCGCCTCCGGGCAGATGACCCGCCTCACCAATCAACCCGCCTATGACGGCGCACCGAGCTGGTCGCCGGACGGGGCGCGCATCGCCTACGAGTCTTACCGCGCGGGCGACCTCGACATCTGGGTGATGAACGCGGACGGGTCCAACCCGGTCAACCTGACGCTAGACGAGCCGAACTATGACTATGGTCCCGCCTGGTCGCCGCGCGGGGATTGGGTCGCGTTCACCAGTTGGGCCACGGGGCACAAGCAGATTTTCCTCACCTCGCCGGACGGCAAAAAGCAGTTCAACCTCTCGCAGGGCCCGTTCGACGACGAGCAGCCCGCCTGGTCGCCCGACGGGCAGCGCCTGGCATTCGTCTCGAATCGCGAGGGATGCGAAGAGGTCACAGACCCGATCAAGCTGAATGCCTGCCAGCGCCGCGAGGTCTATGTCGCCGATTTCGACGGCGCCCACCTCAACTCGATTCGCCAGCTCACCTTTGACGGCCAGGCGACCGCGCCGGCCTGGTCGCCCGATGGACAGTTCATCGCGTACGTCTCGCCGCGTCCGGGCCGCCAACCGCTCTTGATCATTCCCGCGAGCGGCGGCATCGCGCAGGGGCTCGACCTGACGCTCCAGGTGGACAGTGCAGCATGGGGAAATACCGGCGTCGTCGCGGCAGCCCCCGCTGTCACCTATCCGCCGCTCTATGTCGAAAAGCCGATTGCCGCGCCGGCCGCCGCGGGGCACCCTTATGCAATGCAGGTTTTACCCGAGATTTACCTGGCGCCCTCTTATGGACAGATCTCCAGCCGGGTCGCCGTCTCCCTCCTCGCCCTGCGCGCGCAGATTGATAAGGAGACCGGCCATGATTTTCTGGGCGTCCTATCGGACATGACGCGCGATATTAAATCGAAATGCGACGTGCACTGTGACAACCTGAGCTGGCACAAATCGGGGCGCGCGGTGGACGTGCGGCTTGATTACGCCGATTCATCCGGCCGCAGCCTCATGGAGGTTGTGCGTGAGGACAAGTTGGGCGAGACCTACTGGCGGCTGTACGTGCGCACGACGGCGCAGGATGGGACCATGGGCGAGCCGCTCAAGGACGCGCCCTGGGATTTTAGTTACCAATCGCGCGCGGTAATCGGTCCGCAGCAGGGCGGCGTGCAACAAAAGCTCCCGCCGCGCGGCTATTATGTGGATTTCACCGGGATGGCCCGCGTCTATGGCTGGGAGCGTATCTCATCGCACGACGACCCGGATTTTGACTGGCACACCAACCTTCTCGGGACCGAATACTGGCACTATCAAAAGACTGATTGCCTGGACTGGTATCAGGCGATGACCGAAGTTTACGGCCCATCGGACCTGGGATATAATTTCGAGTGGAATCGTATCCAGAGCAACTGGGGCGTCGATCAGATGCGGGTCTTTTTCAAAGAGATTCCGCCCCCGCCCACGGCCTGGAAATGGTACGCCCTGGTTCCACGATAACCCGTAGAGACGTTGAGGCACAACGTCTACCGGGAAATGTGTTATGAATCAACCATCCCTTTCACCGCGCTCGCTCGCCGTGATTCGCTCAATCGACCGCCTCTTTATCTCGCTGGCGCGCCACTGGCTGTTGCTGGCGACGCTCTTGCTGCTCCTCTTTAGCGGCCTCCCGTGGCTCGCGCCGGTCCTGGTCGTGAACGGGTACGCCGGTCCGGCGCAGGTGATCTATACGCTCTATTCCTTTACCTGTCACCAGCTCGCCTATCGCTCCTATTTCGTCGGCGGCTTACAGCCGAGCTATTCGATCGACCAGTTGCAAAGCCTGCTCCACGTCGACAACCCGTTAATCGATGTCCTCTACTGGCGCGCGTACCAGGGCGATGCCACGCTCGGATACAAGGTGGCGTTCTGCGAGCGCGATGTCGCGATCTATGGCTCGATGTTACTGGCATCGCTCGCCTTTGGGCTGGCCCGCCGGCGCCTGCCCAAATTGAGCTGGCAGGGGTATGTCCTCATTGCGATTCTGCCCATGCTCCTCGATGGGGGAACACAGCTCGTCGGCCTGCGCGAGAGCGATCCCCTGCTTCGGACCATCACCGGGCTCCTCTTTGGCGCCTTGACGGTCTGGCTCACCTATCCCTACGTGCAAGAAGCGATGCGCGACATTCTCGAGCAGACATCACGACAACTCAAAGCGGTTGACGAACGGCTGGCGGTGCGCGGGTAAATGCAGCGAGCGGGTTCGAAACAACAAGCGAAAGCCCAAGTAAACAACCCCGGGACCCGCCTTTGGGGTCCATGGATAGGAAAACAGGATTCGCGTGATGAAACAAGTCGGTTGGACCAAATATCTCGGCCCGGTCTTTATGCTTTTCATCCTCTCCTCCTTTTTTATCACGCCGGGGACGGTGTATGACAAGCTGAACATGATCTGTTTTGGCATCTGACCGCAGCGACCGTCCCACTCTTATTTCATGGGGGGGACCCGGCTTCCGGGCGAAGCCGAACTGCTCCAGGCCCTCCCGGCGCTGAATGCGATTGATCCGGGCGAGCCGACCAAAATGCCGCTCGAAGCGCGCATGTACGGCATCTTTGCCGCTTTTTTCTCGACGTGGCTCCTGGCGTTGGTCATGGGCCGCGGGCGCGCCGCAGCCATGCCTCCGCCGTGGCTGCTCGTGACGTTTGTCGCCTTTGTCGCGGTGATGGGGTTTGACGGGGCCAATGCGACGCTGTATGACCTGAATATGGCGGGGCTCCCCATCCCCTACCTGTATGCCCCACGCCTCGACGCGCGCCTCGCCAGTGGAATCTTGAGCGGCACGGGGATGGCCGGCATTATGCTGCCCATCGTCAATTATGCGCTGTGGCGCAATGCGACCCCACAGCGTGTCTTTCAGAGCGCTGCCGACCTGGCCACCCTGCTGATTTGGAACGCGATCCTCTTTGTGGTCGTTGTCTCGGGCTCGGGCCTCTTTTTCTATCCCGCCTCCTTCCTCGGCGTGCTCGGCGTCATTGCCCTGCTTGCCATTATAAACCTGGTGATGCTCCTCTCGGCGCTCAACCGCAACGGCGTGGCGACGCGCTGGCGCGAGACCCTCAACCCCTTTGCCGCAGCGCTCTTGATTTCGATGCTGGAACTGGGCGCGCTTTCGCTCGTCCGATACGCCATATTAGGGACGGCGGTGCTGCCCTAAAATATTGAAATGGGATTGAACAAATTCAGTGGCAAGAGATGTGCGACCTGGCGAGCCGGTTTGGTCATAACCCTGGTCGCGTTGTTTTGTCTCACAAACTGCGCACCCGCGCAGCCGTCCGGATTAACCTCTACCCCCGGCCCCACACAAGCGCTCCTCGCCACGCCGTCCGTCGGACCGAGTCCGTCCTCAACGCGCCCCCCGGCAACTCCCGCCACCAGGCAATTCGATGGCAACCACGCCTATCAAGAATACCTCTTGGGGCAAATGCAGATCGGGCTGCGGTCGTCGGGGAGCGCGGGCGAACGCGCGACAGGGGATTATATTCTGGCGCAGTTGGATGCCGTTCATGTGTCGAGCATCACTCAGGAATTTAACTATCGCGGAGTTCCCATCCGCAACGTGATCGGCAAGTTGGCCGTTGGCAAGGGTCCCCTGATTATTGTAGGGGCCCATTATGACACGCGCGTGCACGCGACGGTCGATACGGTACACCCGGAGCTGCCGGTGCCGGGAGCGAACGACGGCGCGAGTGGGGTCGCGGTCTTGCTGGAATTGGCGCGCACCCTCGATGTCTCCCAGCTGCACAATGAAGTGTGGCTCGCGTTTTTCGATGCAGAGGATAACGGCGACCTCAATTCGTGCGATTTACTTGAAGCGGCGGACCCGCGCCGGACCGCGCCCTGCGACATCACCCCCTGGCCCTGGTCGGTCGGCGCCACCTACGTCGCACAGCATCTCGACGCCAGGCCCAGCGCCGTCATCGTTCTGGATATGATTGGCGACGCCGACCAGGATATCTATTACGAAATGAACTCGGACCGGGACCTGCAGCAACAAATCTGGGCGGTGGCGGCGCGCCTCGGGTATGCCCAACAGTTCATTCCTAATTTCAAATGGGAGATGACCGACGACCATACCCCTTTTCTGCAGCAGGACATCCGTGCAGTCGACATCATCGATTTTGACTATCCCTACTGGCACACCACACAGGACACCGCCGACAAGGTGAGCGCGGCGAGCCTCGAACGCGTCGGGCGCGTCATGCAAGCATGGCTGGCAAACCCCTGATAAACCCGAAGGGTCTTTCGGAGACCCTTCGGGTTTTTGGTTTGCGGAATCACCACCGCACCCCCATTGACGGGGGTGCGGTCTTTCTCTATAATTGGGCTCCGATTAGCTGGATGTAAAAGGAGAGTCTGTAGAAGGAAAGTATTATGAAAAAGAATGTGTTCATCCTGGCGGCGCTCACCGTGTTTGTCCTCTTGTTCGTGACCAGCAGCGTCGCGAATGCACAGGCAACGCGGACCTGGGTTTCGGGCGTCGGCGACGACGCCAACCCCTGCAGTCGCACCGCCCCATGCAAAACCTTTGCCGGCGCTATTTCCAAGACGGCCGCCGGCGGCGAGATCAATGCGCTCGACCCGGGCGGGTTTGGCGCAGTGACCATCACGAAAGCAATAACCATTGAAGGCGGCCCTGGCAACATCGCCGGAGTCCTGGTGAGCGGGACCAATGGGATCGTCATTCAAGCCGGCGCAACCGACGCGGTGATCCTGAGGCATCTCAATGTCGATGGCCTGAATACCGGACTCAACGGCATCCGGTTCCTCTCGGGTGGCAGCCTCACCGTCGAGAATGTCCACGTCCAGGAATTCACCCAGGTCGGCATCGACTACGAGCCCAATCAAGCAGG
>JBAVQS010000259.1:0-4861 GCA_049694275.1 Anaerolineae bacterium
GACACACCGGCGCCTCGTAAGAGCCGGGTCCGCACATCTGCGCCAAAATCCTCACTCTGCTTGTCCATCCGCTCCTGATGCACGGCCGCCGCTTCAGCCGACAGGATCGTCCGGTTCATCTGGAACAGTTCCTCGGCAAACGGCATCTCTTTTGCGACGAGCCGCGCGCCCTGCTGCTCCAGGACGCTTGCGGCCCGCGCGACCGCCGCTGCGACCTCGGCGTTGACCGGGCTGGCAAAATAACCGCCCGGCGCTGCAATGCGGAGACCGGCGAGGGACTGTGTGAGCCCGCGGGCATAATCGGGCACGGGCATGTCCGCTGAAGCAGGGTCTTGCGCGTCATAACCGGCGATGACCTGCAAGAGCAGCGCACAATCCTCTGCCGTTTGCGCCATGGGTCCGGCATGGTCCATGGACCAGCTGAGGGGAATAACGCCGCGCAGGCTGACGCGCCCGTAGGTCGGCTTGAGCCCGGTAATGCCGCAGACAGAGGAAGGGATACGGATTGAGCCGCCGGTATCGCTCCCCAGCGCGCCGAGGGCCAGGCGCGCCGCGATGGCGATGGCCGATCCGCCGCTTGAGCCTCCCGGAGCGCGGCCCGCATCCCAGGGATTGAGGGCGCGTCCAAAATGTGGATTGTCATTTGTGACGCCAAAGGCCCATTCGTGCATGTTGGTCTTGCCAAGCACGACTGCGCCCGCCTGGCGCAGTCGGGTGACCACGGTCGCATCCTCCGCCGGAATCCGGCCGCGCAGGATTTTGCTTCCGGCGGTAGTCGGGGCGTCGCACGTATCAAACAGGTCCTTGAGCGCAATCGGGATGCCGTGCAGCGGGCCACGGTCCACCCCGCGTGCCCGTTCCTCATCCGCCTGGCGCGCGGCGGCGCGCGCCGCGTCGGCCGTGATGGTGATAAACGCGTGGAGGGTTGGATCGAGCGCGGCGATCCGCGCCAGATAGAAATCGGTTAGCTCTTGCGCGCTGGTCTTACGCTCGCGCAGCAGCCGGTTTGCCTGGGAAAGGGTCAGGTCCATGGTATCCATACCCCTATTATAATCGACCTTACTCCGTTATAATCAATACTGGTCGCGCGCTATTCGTGAGCCGGTTTGCGCGCCACGATGGTCGCATAGACGCGATGGCCGTTGTCGGTCTCTTGTAGAACCAGGATCTCCATGCCGCGGAGGAGCTGCGGAACCTGCGCGAGGTCGAGGCGATGCGCAGGGCAGAACTCGGGCCGGTACCGGACATCCGCGGTCGTATAGGTCTCGAAAAAGAGCGTGCCGCCGGGCGCGAGCAAAAAATAAAAATCGACGCGCGAGTCAAAGAAATAGGTATCGACGACCGTATCAAATACGCCGGGCGGAAAAGGGAGCGCGCTCGCCGTGGCCTGGACGCGCAGCCCGCGCCCCTGGGCCAGCGCCTCCTCCGCCAGATCGACGAGCACCAGGTCCCACCCCACGAGCAACCGGGCGTTTTGCCCGACGCCGCACGCCAGGTCGAGCGCGCGCCCGCGCGTGAGGAGCGGCAAATACTGGGCCAGCCGCGCATTCACCGTGCGCGGTCCGTTCCCGGTACGATAGCGTTCATTCCAGTGTGCGCGTTTGTCCATCTGCTCTTCGTCGAGATTGTAACATTGGGGTATGTGGAGTGCAAATCGATTTTGATGATACGCGGACTTCGTTCTATGGCGTTGCATTCAGACTCGCCTGGGATAACTTGCAAAAGCAGTGTGTCGAGATCAGCGGCCTGATCGAGCTCTACCAGGGACGGCCCCAGATCGTGATCGGGAATCAGAACCAGGTTGCGCGTTGCGGCAATTGACCGATCCGGCGCCGGATTCTGCGCTTGCCGACAAGCCTTTCTACCAGTAATATAAGGGAATGGCTGAAGAGACCCGTTTACATCTCAAGCCGGCGGCGCGACCGCGCGACCGCCGGATGTTCATTCTATTTATTCTCGTCGGCATTGCTTTTATTGTCCTCCTGGTCAATCTCGCCGGTTCTCGAAAAACCTGGGAGCTGGTCGCCGGCGCGCACCCCCTCTTTGTCGGTTGCATTCTGGTTCTGCAAGCGTTCCGCTATGTGAGCAGCGCCGGCTCGACCGCGGTGCTTGCCGGAATCTTTAAATCGCGCGTCCCGTTTTTTTCTCTCTATGAAACGATGGTAGCCGGGCAGGCGCTCAATCGCACCTTTTCGGCGGGCGGGGCGGCCGGGATGTGGGCGCGCTATTCTTTCATGACCCGGCAGGGGATGCACAGCGGGCCGTTTGCCGCGCTCCTGGTCGTCGAAGACCTGATCGGCGCATTCGCTATCTTTATCGTTTTCTGCATTGGGCTGGCCGCCTTTGTCGCGACCTCTACGCTGCCGGATGTCGCCTGGCTGGTCCTGGCGGGATTTGGCGTCGGGATTGTCGTTCTGGGAGTGGGCGTGGTCTCACTCTATCGTCATCGTCCCCTGGTAGAATGGCTCGTGCACACCATAACCCGCACGGCCGGCGCGATTCTGGCGCGCATCATCGGCAAAGAGGTCTACCGCCGCGAGCGGATGGAGCAGATCGTCGACGAGTTTTATATCGCGGTTTCACAGGCCCGCACCGATCCGCCTCGCTTACTCGCCGCGTTTCTGTTCAACATCCTCCGCCTGGCGCTGGACGCCGCCTCGCTCTATTTCGCCTTTTGGGCGGTCGGATTTGCTATCTCCCCTGGAATCTGCCTCGTCATCTTTACCAGTTCCAGCGCTGTCTCAACCCTGTCGGCCGCGCCGGGCGAACTGGCGGTCATGGAGACCTCGCTGGCGGTGCTGGCGACCTCGCTCGGTATTGCCAATGATGTCGCGATCAGCGCCATCCTGCTCTTTCGAGCGCTCTCCTACTGGCTTCCCATCCCGGTCGGGTATCTCGCCCTCTGGCATTTGGAGCGCAAGGGGGAGGTTTAGCCAAATGGTTGATCACCCGCGATTCATCGCCGATGTCATGCTCGGCCGGCTGGCGCGCTGGCTGCGCGTGCTGGGTTATGACACCCTCTACTTTACGGACCTGGACGATCCAGCCCTGGCCGAGCGCGCGCGTGCCGAAGACCGTATCCTTTTGACACGCGACCGCGAGCTCAGCCGCCGGCGCGGCCTGCGCGTCCTGCTCCTGACCGACGACGAGATCGAGGCGCAACTGCGAGAGACGGTCGCACGCCTGGGGCTCTCGACGCAGAACGCCTTTTCCCGCTGCATCCAGTGCAATTTGGCCCTCGAAGCCATTGACCGGGAAGCCACACGCCCACTCGTCCCCCCTTTTGTTTACAATACCTACACCCATTTTCGCCGCTGTCCCCGGTGTGCGCGGGTTTACTGGCGCGGCACGCATTGGGCCCGTATGCTCTCGACCCTGGAGAGCACAGATTGGGATCGGAAATGAGCAGGCAAAGGCCGGCGCCGAAAATCGGCGTTGAATCTATAAGTGTGCTATAATCTCTTTAGAAATTGCTAGTCGAGTCAGGAGGATTGATTCTGGACCCTAACGAACAAGCGCACGAGATTGCCGATATTATCTCTGACAAAAAAGGTTCCGACATCGTGGTGCTGGATACACGCCCGGTCACTTCCATTGCCGATTACTTTGTGATTGCAACAGTAGATAGCGAGCGGCAGGCCCGGGCAATTATTGACGAGATCGAAAAACAGATGAAAGCCCATCAAGTCCGGCCGCTGGGGGTCGACGGTGAGGCAGGCTCGGGCTGGGTGCTCATGGATTATGGGGACGTGATGGTCCACATCTTTGACCCGGGCACGCGCGACTATTATCAGCTCGAAGAGTTGTGGAACGAAGCGCCAACAGTCGTGCGTATCCAATAGAGCATATTCACAACAGACGGGTATCGAAAAAGGGAGCATTCCAAATGGAATGCTCCCTTTTTCGATCGAGGCGTTTTGTCCCCGCAGGGACTCGACGCCCAAACGTTCTCTATTCGTTAATCCAGCGGTCGATCTCACGGGGATAGGAATGCACCTCTTCCGATTTGAACCAGAGGGCAATCTCTTTCTCCGCCGTCTCGGGCGCATCCGAAGCGTGGATCAAATTGCGCAGCCCCATCAGCGCATAATCGCCGCGAATGGTTCCGGCCTCGGCTTCCCACGGGCGGGTCGCGCCGACCATCTTGCGAACCGCGCCAATTGCCTCGTGCCCTTCGAGCACCATCACGACAACCGGGCTGGAGACGATATAGCTGACCAGCCCCTCGTAAAAGAATTTGCCCTTGTGGACCTCGTAATGTTTTTCGGCGAGCTCGCGGTCTACTTGAACGAGCTTGAGGGCAATGACCTTGAACCCGCGCTCCTCAAAGCGGGTGAGTATCTTTCCGGTCAGCATGCGCTGTACGCCGTCCGGCTTGACGATAACCAATGTGCGTTGCAAGGATTCCTCCAGAATGGGTTTGGTTCGCTATTTGTTCAGCACCCAGCGGTACTGGACGAGCGCATCTTTGAAACGCCCCGCCATCGCATACGCATCTCCCAGGAGGCGATGCGCGGGCATGGGCGCATTGGGGTCCTTGACGACCTCTTCCAGATCGCCAATCACCGTCGAGACAAAACGCGGCCCGCGCTGCAGCGCGCGTTCGTAATATTCGAGCGCTCCGGCGCTGTTGCCCCCCGCAACCATCTCGCGCGCCGTTGCCAGCAGAACTTCGGGGTCCATCGAGAGCCGGTTTTTGCCTGCCGGCGCCGCCTCGCTTGGCTGAGCCTGGCGCTCTGTGCGTGACGCCTTGGGCGCCGGTTTAGCCGCGGGCTCTGTGCTGCTTGCCGGCGGCTCCGGCGGCCGGACTGTTTGCTCAGCCCGTTTAGGTGTGACCGGCTGTTCGGACTTGGACGCGGCT